>NZ_JBHWJJ010000059.1:0-43142 GCF_042732005.1 Streptomyces sp. NPDC059851
ACCCGGGCCCGGCCCGTTCCCGTTCCCGTTTCCGTTTCCCGTCCCCGGTCCGCTGCCCGCCCGCCCTCGTGGGGGCCGCTCCCCTGCGGGGCCGGTACCCTCCCCGCCCCTTCACCGTTTCTGCCCTCAATCGCCGGGCGGGCTGGATCGCGCCGCCTGGGCACGGCCCCTGCCGGGCGGGCGGGGAGATCGGTGCCGGCGGGGGGGCGTGGTCGGGGGAGCGGGGTCGGGTGGGGGTGGCCGGGGTCTTCCGGCGGTTGAGGGCTTCCGTGGGCGGTCGGTGGCGTCGGTAGGGTGGGGCTGCGCAGGGGGACGGTAGCGCAGAGGTCGTCGCGCCTTCTCAGCAAGAGGGAGGACGCCGGTTCGAATCCGGTCCGCTCCGCTGCGTGCAGGTAGAGCCAACGAGAACGGCGCCCCCCGGATCGGGGGGCGCCGTCGTGGTGTGCCGGTTACGCCTTGCGGAGGCGGAAGGCGAGGGTGAGCGGGTCGTCCGTGAACGGGGAACCGTACGAGGCGTCGGCCTCGCCCCGGGCGAAGTCCGTGGCCAGGACCTCGTCGGCGATCAGCCCGGCGTGGTCGGTCAGGGCCGTGACGACCTCCGGGTCGGTGGCGGACCACCGCAGGGCGATCCGGTCCGCGACGTCGAGGCCCGAGTTCTTGCGGGCCTCCTGGATGAGGCGGATCGCGTCCCGCGCCAGTCCGGCGAGCCGCAGCTCCGGGGTGATCTCCAGGTCCAGGGCGACCGTGGCGCCGGAGTCGGAGGCCACGGACCAGCCCTCGCGCGGGGTCTCCGTGATGATGACCTCCTCCGGGGTGAGGGTGACCGGCTCGCCGTTCACCTCCACCGTGGCCCCGCCCGAGCGGAGCGCGAGCGACAGGGCCGCCGCGTCCGCCGCGGCCACGGCCTTCGCGACGTCCTGGACGCCCTTGCCGAACCGCTTGCCGAGCGCCCGGAAGTTCGCCTTCGCCGTGGTGTCGACGAGCGAGCCGCCGACCTCGGACAGCGACGCCAGCGAGCTGACGTTCAGCTCCTCGGTGATCTGGCCGTGCAGCTCGGCGGAGAGGGCCTCGAAGCCGCTGGCGGCGACCAGGGCCCGCGAGAGCGGCTGGCGTGTCTTGACCCCGGACTCGGCGCGCGTGGCGCGGCCCAGCTCGACCAGGCGGCGGACCAGCAGCATCTGCTGGGACAGGACCGGGTCCACGAGCGCCGCGTCCGCCTCGGGCCACGAGCTCAGGTGCACGGACTCGGGCGCGTCCGGGCTGACCGGGACGACCATGTCCTGCCAGACCCGCTCCGTGATGAAGGGGGTGAGCGGGGCCATCAGGCGGGTGACCGTCTCGACCACCTCGTGCAGGGTGCGGAGCGCGGCCTTGTCGCCCTGCCAGAACCGGCGGCGCGAGCGCCGCACGTACCAGTTCGACAGGTCGTCGACGAAGGCGGACAGCAGCTTGCCGGCGCGCTGGGTGTCGTACGCCTCCATGGCGTCCGTGACCTCGCCGACCAGCGTGTGCAGCTCCGAGAGCAGCCAGCGGTCCAGCACCGTGCGGTCGGCCGGCGCCGGGTCTGCGGCGGAGGGCGCCCAGTTCGACGTACGGGCGTACAGGGCCTGGAAGGCGACCGTGTTCCAGTACGTGAGGAGGGTCTTGCGGACGACCTCCTGGATCGTGCCGTGGCCGACGCGGCGGGCCGCCCACGGCGAGCCGCCGGCCGCCATGAACCAGCGGACCGCGTCGGCACCGTGCTGGTCCATGAGCGGGATCGGCTGGAGGATGTTGCCCAGGTGCTTGGACATCTTGCGGCCGTCCTCGGCCAGGATGTGGCCCAGGCAGACGACGTTCTCGTAGGAGGACTTGTCGAAGACCAGCGTGCCGACCGCCATCAGGGTGTAGAACCACCCGCGGGTCTGGTCGATCGCCTCCGAGATGAACTGCGCCGGGTAGCGCTTCTCGAAGACTTCCTTGTTCTTGTACGGGTAGCCCCACTGCGCGAAGGGCATCGAGCCCGAGTCGTACCAGGCGTCGATGACCTCCGGGACGCGGACCGCGGTGTGCGAGCAGCCCTCGGCCGTGCAGGGGAAGGTCACGTCGTCGATGTACGGGCGGTGCGGGTCCAGGGACGAGTGGTCCCGGCCGGACAGCTCCGACAGCTCGGCGCGGGAGCCGACGCAGGTGAGGTGGCCCTCCTCGCAGCGCCAGATGGGCAGCGGGGTGCCCCAGTAGCGGTTGCGGGACAGCGCCCAGTCGATGTTGTTGTTCAGCCAGTCGCCGAAGCGGCCCTGCTTGACCGACTCCGGGAACCAGTTCGTCCCCTCGTTCTCCCGCAGCATCGCGTCCTTGACGGCGGTGGTGCGGATGTACCAGGACGGCTGCGCGTAGTAGAGCAGCGCGGTGTGGCAGCGCCAGCAGTGCGGGTAGCTGTGCTCGTAGGCGATGTGCTTGAAGAGGAGGCCGCGGGCGCCGAGGTCGGCGGTCAGCTTCTCGTCGGCCTTCTTGAAGAAGACGCCGCCGACCAGCGGGACGTCCTCGGCGAAGGTGCCGTCGGGGCGGACCGGGTTCACGACGGGCAGGCCGTACGCGCGGCAGACCGCGAGGTCGTCGGCACCGAAGGCGGGCGCCTGGTGGACCAGGCCCGTGCCGTCCTCGGTGGTGACGTAGTCCGCGTTGACCACGAAGTGGGCGGGGGCGTCGAAGGGAACGAGCTCGAAGGGGCGCCGGTAGGTCCAGCGCTCCATCTCCTTGCCGGTGAAGGTCTGGCCGGTGGCCTCCCAGCCCTCACCGAGGGCCTTCTCCAGCAGCGGCTGGGCGACGACCAGCTTCTCCTCGCCGTTGGTGGCGACGGCGTACGTGACCTCGGGGTGCGCGGCCACGGCCGTGTTGGAGACCAGGGTCCACGGGGTGGTGGTCCACACGACGAGGGCGGCCTCCCCGGCGAGCGGGCCGGAGGTCAGCGGGAAGCGCACGTAGACCGAGGGGTCGACGACGGTCTCGTAGCCCTGGGCGAGCTCGTGGTCGGACAGTCCGGTGCCGCAGCGCGGGCACCAGGGGGCGACGCGGTGGTCCTGGACGAGCAGGCCCTTGTTGAAGATCTCCTTCAGCGACCACCAGACGGACTCGACGTACTCGGGGTCCATGGTCCGGTACGCCTCGTCGAGGTCGACCCAATAGCCCATGCGGGTGGTGAGCTCGGCGAACGCGTCGGTGTGGCGGGTCACGGACTCGCGGCACTTGGCGTTGAACTCGGCGATGCCGTAGGCCTCGATGTCCTGCTTGCCGTTGAAGCCGAGCTCCTTCTCGACGGCGAGCTCGACGGGCAGGCCGTGGCAGTCCCAGCCGGCCTTGCGGGCGACGTGGTAGCCGCGCATGGTGCGGAAGCGGGGGAAGACGTCCTTGAAGACGCGGGCCTCGATGTGGTGCGCCCCGGGCATGCCGTTCGCGGTGGGCGGGCCCTCGTAGAAGACCCATTCGGGGCGGCCCTCGGACTGCTCCAGGGTCTTGGCGAAGGTCTTGTTCTCGCGCCAGAACTCGAGAACGGCGTGTTCCAGGGCGGGCAGGTCGACCTGGGCGGGTACCGGGCGGTACTGCGGCGGTGTGGTCATGAGGCTGAACTCTTCCTCCGGCGGTGTGGCGCTTCCGTCCGGAGGGACGAGAGCCGCCGCCTCCTTCGTCGAGGACGCGCTCCCGCGGTACCACCCTCCTTGGCCACCGGACGGGTCCGGCGGCCCCCTCATTGGGGTGCGAAGCCGGTTCTACTCGCCGTACGGGCTCCGCGTGGGCCCGTGGCGGCTTTCTTCCGGCGGCTCAGGGGTGATCCTTCACGTCGCGCTCGCCCCCGGGCTCTCACCGTCCCCGGGTCGCTCATGGCTGCGTCCGACGCTACTCGTCCCCGTCCATGCCTTTCGCTGGGGCCAGTGTACGGGGCGGGGGCGCGGCCGGCAGACCGGTTTTCGGCGGGTCGCGGTGGGGCGTGACGGGGGCGGGGGCGTGACCCGAACGGTCCGGCACCGCGGCGCGGGACGCGGCGGCCCGTCAGGGGCGGATTACCCGGGCGTGGGCTGGGCACAACGGATGCAGGTCGGCCGGGGCGGACGCGTGCCCCGTTGCCGAGGGACGGGAGGCGATTTATCGTTCCGGCACGATTCGCGAGCAAGGTCACAGTATGTGAAGGGGCCGCGGCCATGGTGGCGAAGAAGACCGCCGGGAGTACTCCCGAGAAGGCTGTCGACAAGGCCGCCGCGAAGGCCTCGTCGGCCGGGGGCGCGGCTCCGGCCCGGAAGGCGGCCGGCGCGGTGCGGAAGGCCGACGGGGCGACGGCGAAGACCGCCGGCAAGGCGCCGGTGAAGACGGCCGTGAAGGCGGCGGCCGGGAAGACCGCGGCGGGGAGGACCGCGGCGGCGAAGACGACCGCGAAGACGGCGGCGGTGAAACCGCCCGCGAAAGGGGCCGCGAAGACCACCGGCGCGAAGACCACGACCGTGAGGACCACCACCGTGAAGACCGGGGCGGTGAAGTCCGCCGCCGGCAAGAACACCGCCGGCAGGAACACCGCCCGAAAGCCCGCGGCGGTCGCGAAGAAGACCGCGGAGAAGACCGCGGAGAAGACCGTGAAGAAGACCCCGACCACCGCGGGGAAAGCCACGGCCGCCCCGGCCGCGGCCGAGGCGGCGGCGCAGGCCGCGCAACAGACGGGAGCCCGGAAAGTGGTTGCCAGGAAGAGCACCGGCACGGCCAGGAAGACGGCTGGGGCCGCCACCAGCGGGCTGCCGAAGGCGAGGGCCACCACGGCCCCCGCCGCCCCCGGCGAGCTCGCCGTACGGCCCGGCGAGGACCCGTGGACCCCGGAGGAGGTCGCGGAGGCGCGGACCGAGCTGGAGACCGAGGCGGAGCGGCTGCGTGACGAGCTGCTGGCCTCCGAGGAGGCGATCACGGGCCTGATGCGGGATTCCGGCGACGGCGCGGGCGACGACCAGGCCGACACCGGGACCAAGAACATCACCCGCGAGTCCGAGATGGCCCTCGCGGCGAACGCCCGCGAGATGCTGGAGCAGACCGAGCGGGCCCTGGAGCGGCTGGACGCGGGCACGTACGGGCTCTGCGAGAGCTGTGGGCGGCCCATCGGCAAGGCCCGTATGCAGGCCTTCCCCCGGGCCACGCTCTGCGTGGACTGCAAGCAGAAGCAGGAGCGGCGGCACTAGCCCGCGGACCGGGACGGCCGGGCCCGGGCGGGGCCGGCGCAGCACGGGCCGGCGGGCGAGCCCGGGGGACCCTGACGTACCCTCGTGTCTGGTCAGGGTCCAGGAACCTGACAGGGCTGTGTCATCGCAACCCGGTTCGCGCTAGTTCGAGGGACTCACGTGGCAGAGGCGGAGCGCATCATCGGTACGCCGGAGGTCGGGGACGACGCCCAGCCCGAGCCCGCGGCGCCCAAGGGGCGCCGGCGGATCACGGCGCTGCTGGTCGTGGCGTTCCTCGCGTACCTGGTGGACCTGGGCACCAAGATGGTCGTCGTGGCGAAGCTGGAGCACCAGCCGCCGATCCGGATCATCGGCGACCTGCTGAAGTTCGAGGCGATCCGCAACCCCGGAGCGGCCTTCGGCTTCGGCGAGGCCTTCACGATCATCTTCACCGTGATCGCGGCCACCGTGATCGTGGTGATCGTCCGGCTCGCCCGCAAGCTGTACAGCCTGCCCTGGGCTATCGCGCTGGGTCTGCTGCTCGGCGGTGCGCTGGGCAACCTGACCGACCGGATCTTCCGGTCGCCGGGCGTGTTCCGGGGCGCTGTGGTCGATTTCATCGCGCCCGCGCACTTCGCCGTCTTCAACCTCGCCGACACCGCCATCGTGTGCGGCGGCATCCTGATCGTGCTGCTCTCGTTCAAGGGCCTGGACCCGGACGGCACGGTCCACAAGGACTGAGGAGCGGAGCGGGCCGGGTCCGGCCCCGCGCAGCGTCCGGCATACTCGACGGGTGAGTACGATTCCCGAGATCCGCACCCTGCCCGTTCCCGACGGCCTCGAAGGCGAGCGCGTCGACGCCGCCATCTCCCGCATGTTCGGGTTCTCCCGGACCAAGGCCGCCGAGCTCGCCGCCGCGGGGAAGGTCTCGGTCGACGGCAGCGTCGTCGGGAAGTCCGAGCGCGTGCACGGTGGCGCCTGGCTCGAAGTGGAGATGCCCGCCCCGCCGCGTGCGGTCGAGGTCGTCGCCGAGCCGGTGCCCGGCATGGAGATCATCCACGACGACGACGACGTCGTGGTCATCATGAAGCCCGTCGGCGTCGCCGCCCACCCGAGCCCCGGCTGGACCGGGACCACCGTCATCGGCGGCCTGGCCGCCGCCGGCTACCGGATCTCCACCTCCGGCGCCGCCGAGCGCCAGGGCATCGTGCACCGCCTCGACGTCGGCACGTCCGGCCTGATGGCCGTCGCCAAGTCGGAGCGCGCCTACACCTCGCTGAAGAACCAGTTCCGCGAGCGCGTCGTGGACAAGCGCTACCACGCGCTCGTCCAGGGCCACCCGGACCCGATGAGCGGCACCATCGACGCGCCCATCGGCCGGCACCCCAGTGCGGACTACAAGTGGGCCGTGACCCAGGACGGCAAGCCGTCGGTCACCCACTACGACCTGATCGAGGCCTTCCGTGCCGCCTCGCTGTTGGACATCAAGCTGGAGACGGGGCGCACCCACCAGATCCGCGTCCACATGTCCGCCCACCGGCACCCGTGCGTCGGCGACCTCACCTACGGCGCCGACCCGACCATCGCCAAGCGCCTGAAGCTGACCCGCCAGTGGCTGCACGCGGTGCGCCTCGGCTTCGAGCACCCGGCGGACGGGCAGTGGGTGGAGTTCGAGAGCAAGTACCCGGACGACCTCAAGCACGCGCTGGACGTCATCCGCGCCGAGAGCGAATGAGCCGGGAGCACGGGGCCTTCACCGTCCGGCGGGCCGTCTCGCCGGAGGACCTGAAGGCCTGTTCCGCGGTGCGGACCGAGGTGTTCGTCGTCGAGCAGTCCGTCCCGGAGTCGATCGAGTACGACGCGTACGACGCCGGCGCCGTCCACGTGCTGGCCGTGGCGCCGGACGGCAGCCCGCTCGGCACCGGCCGGCTGCTGCACGGGCCGGCCGCCCTCGCCAAGACCGGCGACCCCGAGGTCGGCTCGCTCGGCCGGCTCGCGGTGACCGCCGCTGCCCGCGGGCTCGGCGTCGGGGCCGCCCTGGTCCGGGCGATCGAGGCGGAGGCGGCGGAGCTCGGGCTCCGCGCGGTCGACCTGGGGGCGCAGACGCACGCCCTCGGCTTCTACGAGCGCCTCGGGTACGAGGCCTACGGGCCGGAGTTCGAGGAGGCGGGCATCCCGCACCGCTCGATGCGGCGCACCCTGCCGTAAGCGCTCCGCGGGAAGTGGCCCCGACGGGGCGGCGCTCGTCCGCGGGGATCCCGACGGCCGGCCCGCGTCCGCTCAGCCGGCGGCGGCTGGGCCGCGGCCGTCCGCCGGGTCCGGGGTGCCGTCGGAACCGGTGCCCCCGGTTGCCCCGGCGGCGCCCGGCGGGGGTGTGGCCGCGGAGGTGGCGATGCGGGGGAGGGCGTACGGGTGCCGGTCCACCAGCCAGGCGAGCATGCGCTCGCGGACCGCGCAGCGGACGGTCCAGATGTCGGAGGCGTCCTTGGCGGTGACAACGGCGCGGACCTGGACGGTGTGCGGTGTGGTGTCCGTCACGGCCAGGCTGCCGGTCCGGCCGTCCCACTCCGGCACCTCCTCCAGGATGTGCCGGAGCCGTTCGCGCATCCGCTCCAGCGGGGCGCTGTGGTCGAGGTGCCAGAAGACGGTTCCGGTCATCTCGGCGCCGCCGCGCGACCAGTTCTCGTACGGCTTGCTCGTGAAGTACGACACGGGCATGGTGATCCGGCGCTCGTCCCAGGTGCGGACCACGAGGAACGTGAGGGTGATCTCCTCGACGGTGCCCCACTCCCGGTCCACGACGACGGTGTCGCCGATGCGCACCGTGTCGCCGAAGGCGATCTGCAGGCCGGCGAAGAGGTTGCCGAGCGTGGACTGGGCGGCGATGCCGGCGACGATGCCGATGATGCCCGCCGAGGCCAGCAGGGAGGCGCCGACCGTCCGCATCGCCGGGAAGGTCAGCAGCATGGCCGCGGCCGCGATCACCCCGACCGCCGCCGTGACCACCCGCTGGATCAGCGTGACTTGGGTGCGGACGCGGCGCACCCGCGCTTCGTCCGAGGTCCGGTCGGCATAGCGGGCGTACGCCGAGTCGACGACCGCCGTCGCGATCCGCACCAGCAGCCAGGCCGCCGAGGCGATCAGTACGAGGGTGAGGGCGCGGCCCACGGCTTGGGCGTGCGCGGGCAGGATCCGGGCCCCGCGGTACGCCCCGTAGAGCAGGGCGGTGGCCAGCGTGAGCCGGAACGGGGTGCGGCAGCGGCGCAACAGCCCCCACAGCGGGGTTTCGCCGTGCCGGTCGTCGGCGCGGCGCAGCAGCAGGTCCAGCAGCCAGCCGGCGACGAGGGTGACGGCCAGTACGCCGCCGAAGACCAGGGCCGGGCGCAGAACGGTGTCCGTGTCCATGGGCGTGAACCTAACCGCAGCGGGCGCGCGGAAACTGGCACGATGGTGTGCATGAACATCGTGCTTTTCCATTCGACGTACGGGCTGCGGCCCGCGGTGCACGCGGCGGCCGACCGGCTGCGTGCCGCCGGGCACCAGGTCCAGGTGCCGGACCTCTTCGAGGGTCGCACCTTCGGGACCGTCGAGGAGGGCACGGCGTACCGGGACGAGACCGGCCGCGACGAGCTGCTCAGGCGCGCCGTGGCGGCCGCGGCACCCCTGTCCGACCAGGGGCTCGTGTACGCGGGCTTCTCCTTCGGCGGCTCCCTCGCCCAGCACCTCGCCCTGGCCGACGAGAAGGCGCGCGGGCTGCTGCTCCTGCACGGCACGGCCGACTTGGAGGAGGACGCCGCGGTCGACGACCTGCCGGTGCAGCTGCACATCGCCGATCCGGACCCGTTCGAGCCGCACGACTGGCTGACGGCCTGGTACCTGCGGATGCGGCGGGCCGGCGCGGACGTCGAGGTCCACCGCTACCCGGGGGCCGGGCACCTGTTCACCGACCCGGACCTCGACGACTACGACGCGGAGGCCGCGGAGCAGACCTGGAAGGCGGCGCTCGCCTTCCTCGACAGCCTGTAGTCGCGAGGGGTCGCGGCAGCGGGAGCCGGAACGCGCCACGAGGGGCAGGGCACACGGTGTGCCCTGCCCCTCGCGCGTCATCCGTAATCAGGCCCGGTCAGGCCCGGTGAAGCCGCTCAGGCGCGGTAGGCGCTCCACATGCTCTGCATGCGGGCCACCTGGCCGGCGGTGAACTGGTACATGCAGGAGTCGTACGTGTAGTCCATGAAGTTGTGGATCGGGTCGGCGCCGGCCTTGCTGGCGCAGCTGTCGCGGCCGGTCGGGCACTCGTACGCGGCGCTCTTCTCGGCCGGGGTGTCGGCGACGGAGTCACCGCTACCGTTGCAGCCGCCCTGGAAGGTGTGGTAGAGGCCCATCCAGTGGCCGACCTCGTGGGTGGCGGTGTCGCCCTCGTTGTAGTTGGCGGCGGAGCCGCCCGGCAGCGAGGAGTTGAGCAGGACCACGCCGTCCATCTTCGGCTGGGAGGCGTAGGAGCTCGGGAAGGTCGCCCAGCCGAGCAGGCCGCCGCCGAGGTTGGCCGTGTAGACGTTCAGCGCGTCGGAGCCGCCCTTGCGCAGGGCGTTCTTCATGTCCTTCTCGGCCTGGGAGCCGTGGGACACGCCGTACCAAGAGGCGTTGTCGGTGTAGTCGGTGGAGACCAGCTGGAACTGGTAGCCGGAGTTGACGTTGCCGGTGCCCTGGCCGCTGTAGGCGGAGTTGAGGACGGCGAGCTGGTTGTTGATGTCCGTGGCGGACAGCTTGCCCTGGGTGCCGTTGTGGATGACGTGGAAGTACACCGGGATGGTCGTCGCGGCGGTGGCCTCGGCGGCGCGCATCTGGCGCTGCGGGCCGAGTTGGGCGAGCTTCTTGGCCAGGTCGGCGTCCATGGCCTTGACCTGGGCCTCCGTCACCTCGTTGGGCTCCGCGGCGTGCTTGTCGTGCGGGCGGGCGACGCGCGCGTCGGCGGGGGCGCCGGAGGCTTCCTCGACGCACTGCTCGGCGCCGGTCGGCGCGGCGGCGGCCAGGGTGGTGGGGGCGGAGACGGGGGCGAACGCCAGGGCGCCGGCCAGGACGGCGGGGGCCATGAGGCGGCGGCGGAGCATGGGGGATATGCGGGCGGAAGCGCGCACGTTGAACTCCTCGCGAGCGTGGTGGGGGGTGAGGGATTTCCTCACGCTGGCGCGAAGCTTATGTGTCCATGTCATGCATCTAGCAAGACCTGTAAGTAAAAGATTTGTTGCTTGTGAGGTCGAAGGGGCGCTTGGTCTGCACCAAGCGCCCCTTACTGGAGTAAATTTGAGGATTCGTCAGTCAGGGCCGCGTCAGCGGACCGGCGCCCAGACCCGTTCCACCTTCTGGCTGCCGTTCAGCGTGCGGTACGAACGGGACCACGCCGAGGTGGCGTCCTGCCTCCGCTTGTCCGAAACGACGTAGTAGTCCATCTGCGAGCGCTCGGCCGTCACGTCCAGTACGCCGTACCCGTGCGCGTCCATGTCGAGCCACTTCACGTGCCAGTTCGCGGCCTTGATGGCGGCTTCGGCCGCCAGTGAGGCGGTGTTGGCGGGCACGTGCAGGATGTCGTCGATGTTGTCGGAGGTCACCGACGTCACCACGAACTCCGTCGCGGCGGTCCCCGAGCCCGGGTACGTCGCCGTGTTCACCGGGACCTCGTTGGCCCAGGCCATGTGGATGTCGCCGGTCAGGAACACCGTGTTCTTGATGTTCCGGTCCTTCAGGTGGCCCAGCAGCTCCTTGCGGTCGTCGGTGTACCCGTCCCACTGGTCCGTGCTGATCGCTATCCCGCCCTCCGGCAGGCCGAGGAGCTTAGCGAGCGGCGCCAGCAGGTGCGCCGGCAGGGACCCGAACGCGACCGGGGAGATCATCACCGAGGTGCCGACCAGCTTCCAGGTGGCGTTCGAGCCCGCCAGGCCCGACTTGAGCCAGTCCAGCTGGGCGCGCCCGGTGATCGTGCGCTCCGGGTCGTCCACCGCGCCGCTGCCCACCTTGACCTGCTGGGAACGGAAGCTGCGCAGGTCCAGCAGGTGCAGGTCGGCGAGGGAGCCGAAGCGCAGGCGGCGGTACACCGTGCCGGCGGTCGAGGTGCGCACGGGCATCCACTCGAAGTACGCCTGCTTGGCGGCGGCCGAGCGGGCCACCCAGTCGCCCTCGGTCCCCGGCGTGTGGTTCTCGGCGCCGCCCGACCAGGCGTCGTTGGCGAGCTCGTGGTCGTCCCAGATGGCGACGACGGCGTGCGCCGCGTGCAGGGCCTGGAGGTCGGCGTCCGTCTTGTACTTGCCGTGCCGGGCCCGGTAGTCGGCGAGGGTGGTGATCTCGTGCAGCGGCTCGTGGCGGCGGACGACGTACTTCGCCTCGGGGTAGCCCCCGCTCGGGTACTCGTAGATGTAGTCGCCGAGGTGCAGGATCGCGTGCAGGTCGCTGCGGGCGGCCAGGTGGCGGTACGCGGAGAAGTAACCGGACTCCCAGTTGGCGCAGGAGACCACGCCGAAGCGGACGCCGGGGGTCGCCGCGTCGTGGCCGGGAGTGGTCAGGGTGCGCCCGACCGGGGAGACGGCCGCGCCGGCGGTGAACCGGTAGAAGTACGGGGTCTGCGGCTTCAGTCCGCGGACGTCCGCCTTGACCGTGTGGTCGGAGGCGGCGGTCGCGGTGACCGTGCCGCTCGCGACGACCCGGGTGAACGCCCGGTCCTCGGCCACTTCCCAGCCCACCTGGGTGGCGGGGCCGGTCCCGGAGCCGGGTACGGCCTCGGGGACGGGCGTGACGCGGGTCCACAGCAGGATCCCGTCGGGGAGCGGGTCGCCGGAGGCGACGCCGTGCAGGAAGGCGGGTCCGCCCGCGGCTGCGGAGGCGGGGGAGATCCCCAGGGCGGCCGTCGCGAAGGGCGTGAGCGCCGCGGTGGCGGCAGCGGCCTTGACGACCGTACGGCGGCGGGGAGTTGCCGCGGTGTGGGAGGTGAGTTGACTGGTCACGGATGGTCATATTACTGGCGGGTATAACCGTGGGTACACCCTTGGGAAAGCAACGAGCGGACGAACTCCAGGAGTTCGCCCGCTCGTTGTTCAGGCCGGGTTCCCGGCCGTCCGCGCTCAGCCCGCGATGGCCTTGTCCACCGCCGCCGTGAACTCGTCCGGGTTCATCTTGACCTCGATCTTCTTGCCGTCCATCTTCAGCGACGGGGTGCCCTCCAGGCCCGCCTTGTCGAAGACCTTCGACATCTCGATCGCCCACCGGTTGTACGTGCCGGCCTCGACCGCCTTCTTGAACTCGGCGTTGCCCTTGAGCGCCGGGACCTGGTCGGCGACCTTCAGCAGGTACTCGTCCTTGCCGAACTTGTCGTCCCGCTCGTCGGGGTGGTTCTCCTGCGCGTACAGCGCCGCCTTGTACTCGGTGAAGGCCTCGGGGCTGACGTTCAGGGCCGCGCCCAGCGCGCTCAGGGCGTTCTTCGAGCCGCTGCCGCCGAAGCCCTTGTCGAGGAAGGTGGCGCCGACGAACTGGAGCTTGTACTTGCCCGCGTCGACGTCCTTCTTGATCTGCGGGCCCACCTTCTGCTCGAACTGGGAGCAGACCGGGCAGCGGGCGTCCTCGTACAGCTCCAGCGTCTTCTTCGCGTCGGCCTTGCCCACGACGACGGTCGTGCCGTTCTCGCCCGTGGTGTTCTTCGGGGCGACCAGCTCGGCCGTCGCGGCCTTCTCCCACTCGTCGGGCTGGTTGGCCTGGACGACGGCGTAGCCGATGCCGCCGGCCAGGGCGAGGATGCCGACGACCGCGCCGGCCACGACGAGCTGGCGGCGGGCCTTGTCCTTCTTCGCCTGCTTCTCGCGTTCGATGCGCAGCCGCTCGCGGGCCGCCGCCTTGTTGGCCTGGCTGTTGCGTGCACTCATGGTGATCTCCGTGGGGTGTGACCTGGGATGAAGGGGGGGGACGTGCCGTACGGATGTCAGGCGCGCACGAGCGCGCCGCGTACGGGAGGCCCCCGGAGCCCCACGGAATGGACGGGGAAGCGGGTCCGGACGGCCGGGCCCGTAGGAGCCGGGCGCGGGCCGCGCCCGGGCGGGCGGCCGGCACCCACCCCCGCCGAGGCCGCCGCCAGCAGCAGCGGCCGGAACGCGAGGGCGGCCACCGCGCGCAGCAGCTGCCCCAGCGCCCGCTCGCCGTACCGCAGCCAGACGGAAGCCAGCAGCCCGACGAAGACGTGTGCGCCGAGCAGCAGCCACGGGGTCCACGACCCGGCCGGGGCGGGCAGGGCCGCGGGATGGCCGACGGGACCGGCCATCTCGGCGAGCGGGCCGCCCAGCGGTGTCCCGCCGCACAGTTCGTGCAGGCCCAGCGCGCGCAGCGGGCCGGACACCGGGCCGCCGGAGGGCCCGTAGCAGACGTGCTGGCCGGCGGTGAAGACGGTGTCGGCGGCCAGCTCCAGCGGGACCAGCAGCCCGGCGATGGGGCCGAGGCCCCGCTCGCGACCCGCCAGCGCGAAAGCGATGAGGAACACGGAGGCGAAGGCCCCGGCGGCCGGCGCCGGCGGCAGCGGCACCCCTGCGATCAGGACGTGCGAGCCGGCCGAAAGCAGCACGACGGCCGCGCTGAACAGCGCGGCCCGCAGCCCTCTCAGTCCTGCTCCTGATATGTCCATCGCGGCGAGTCTGCCATGACTTTCTGTGAACGCAGGGCTCCGGGGCTGCGGGCGGGCCCGGCTACGGCCGGATCCGGCCGTTGCGGAACAGGTCCACGAAGAGCTGGTGGTCGGCGCGGGCGCGGGCCCCGTAGGCGTGCGCGAAGTCCACGAGGAGCTCGGCGAAGCCCTCCTCGTCGGTGGCGATCGCGGCGTCGATGGCCCGCTCCGTGGAGAAGGGGACGAGGCTGTGGCCGCTCTCCGCCTCGTCGGCCGAGGCGTGCATGGTCGCCGTGGCCCGGCCCAGGTCCGCGACCACGGCCGCGATCTCTTCCGGATCGTCCAGGTCCGACCAGTCCAGGTCCACCGCGTACGGGGAGACCTCGGCCACCAGCTGGCCGGCGCCGTCCAGCTCGGTCCACCCCAGCCAGGGGTCGGCGTGTGCCTGGAGGGCGCGCTGGGAGATCACCGTGCGGTGCCCCTCGTGCCGGAAGTACTCCCGCACCGCCCGGTCGGTGATGTGCCGGGACACGGCCGGGGTCTGCGCCTGCTTGAGGTAGATCACGACGTCGTTCTCCAGGGCGTCGCTGTGGCCCTCCAGCAGGATGTTGTACGAGGGCAGGCCCGCCGAGCCGATGCCGACGCCCCGGCGGCCCACCACGTCCTTGACCCGGTAGGAGTCCGGGCGCACCAGGGACTCGTCGGGCAGGGTCTCCAGGTACGCGTCGAAGGCGGCCAGGACCTTGTAGCGGGTCGCCGCGTCGAGCTCGACGGAGCCGCCCCCGGCGGTGAAGCGGCGCTCGTAGTCCCGGATCTCGGTCATGGAGTCCAGGAGGGCGAAGCGGGTGCGGGAGCGGGCCGAGCGCAGGGCGTCCAGCAGCGGGCCCTCGGAGGTGTCCAGGGTGAAGGAGGGGGGCTCCGGCACGTCACCGGGCTTGGCACCGGAGGCCAGCACGTGGACCCGCTCCCGGTAGGCGGCGGCGTAGATCCGGACCAGCTCGCCGATCTGCTCGTCGCTGAGCGCCTTGGTGTAGCCGATCAGGGCCACGGAGGCGGCGAAGCGCTTGAGGTCCCAGGTGAAGGGGCCGACGTACGCCTCGTCGAAGTCGTTGACGTTGAAGACGAGGCGCCCGGTGGAGTCCATGTACGTGCCGAAGTTCTCGGCGTGCAGATCGCCGTGGATCCACACCCGGCCGGTCCGGTCGTCCAGGTAGGGCCCGCCGTGCCGCTCGCGCTCCAGATCGGCGTAGAAGAGGCAGGCCGTGCCCCGGTAGAAGGCGAAAGCGGAAGCGGCCATCTTCCGGAACTTCACCTGGAAGGCGGCGGGGTCGGCGGCGAGCAGCTCGCCGAAGGCGGTGTCGAAGACATCCAGTATCTGTTCGGCGCGCTGTTCGTTCGCCGTCTCGGGGACCGCCATGGCGGGTTCCTCCTGGTGCACGGGCTGGACTGGTTCCGACCGACTGGACGCCGTGCGGGACCACCTGGTTCTGCAACGCCCGACCGTACCGTCAGGTGCCCGGAACGTGTCACCCGTGGGACGTAGGATTCGAAGCTGCCCCCTACCCCCGCCTCCGGAGGTCCCGCGCCGTGACCAAGACGCCGTTCACGCACCTGCACGTCCACACCCAGTACTCGCTGCTGGACGGTGCCGCGCGGCTGAAGGACATGTTCAACGCGTGCAACGAGATGGGCATGACGCACATCGCCATGTCCGACCACGGCAACCTGCACGGTGCGTATGACTTCTTTCACTCCGCGCAGAAGGCCGGGGTCACTCCGATCATCGGCATCGAGGCGTACGTCGCGCCCGAGTCCCGCCGCAACAAGCGGAGGATCCAGTGGGGCCAGCCGCACCAGAAGCGGGACGACGTGTCGGGCTCCGGCGGCTACACCCACAAGACGATCTGGGCGGCGAACGACACCGGCCTGCACAACCTCTTCCGGCTTTCCTCCGACGCGTACGCCGAGGGCTGGCTCACGAAGTGGCCGCGCATGGACAAGGAGACCATCGCCCAGTGGTCGGAGGGCCTGATCGCCTCCACCGGCTGCCCCTCCGGCGAGGTGCAGACGCGACTGCGCCTGGGCCAGTTCGACGAGGCGGTCAAGGCGGCCTCGGACTACAAGGACATCTTCGGCGAGGGCCGCTACTTCCTGGAGCTGATGGACCACGGCATCGAGATCGAGCGCCGGGTCCGCGACGGACTGCTGGAGATCGGCAAGAAGCTCGGCATCCCGCCGCTGGTCACCAACGACTCCCACTACACGTACGCGCACGAGGCGGGCGCGCACGACGCCCTGCTCTGCATCCAAACCGGCAAGAACCTCTCCGACCCGGACCGGTTCCGGTTCGACGGCTCCGGCTACTACCTGAAGTCCACCGAGGAGATGTACGCCATCGACTCCTCGGACGCCTGGCAGGAGGGCTGCGCCAACACGAGGCTGGTGGCGGAGCAGATCGACACCGAGGGCATGTTCAAGTTCCGGAACCTGATGCCGAAGTTCGACATCCCGGAGGGCTACACCGAGGTCACCTGGTTCCGCGAGGAGACCATGAAGGGGATGCACCGCCGCTTCCCGGGCGGCATCCCCGAGGACCGCATGAAGCAGGTCGAGTACGAGATGGACACGATCATCTCGATGGGCTTCCCCGGCTACTTCCTCGTGGTCGCCGACTTCATCATGTGGGCCAAGAACCAGGGCATCGCGGTGGGCCCCGGCCGAGGCTCCGCGGCCGGGTCGATCGTCGCCTACGCCCTGGGCATCACCGACCTCGACCCGATCCCGCACGGGCTGATCTTCGAGCGGTTCCTGAACCCCGAGCGCATCTCGATGCCCGACGTCGACATCGACTTCGACGAGCGTCGGCGCGTCGAGGTGATCAGGTACGTGACCGAGAAGTACGGCCAGGACAAGGTCGCCATGATCGGCACCTACGGCACGATCAAGGCGAAGAACGCGATCAAGGACTCCGCGCGCGTCCTGGGCTACCCGTACGCCATGGGCGACCGGCTCACCAAGGCCATGCCCGCCGACGTCCTCGGCAAGGGCATCCCGCTCTCCGGCATCCTCGACCCCTCGCACCCGCGCTACAGCGAGGCCGGCGAGATCCGCGCGATGTACGAGAACGAGCCGGACGTGAAGAAGGTCATCGACACCGCCCGCGGCGTCGAGGGCCTGGTCCGCCAGATGGGCGTGCACGCCGCCGGCGTGATCATGTCCAGCGAGCGGATCACCGACCACGTGCCCGTCTGGGTGCGGCACACCGACGGCGTCACCATCACCCAGTGGGACTACCCGAGCTGCGAGTCGCTCGGCCTGCTGAAGATGGACTTCCTCGGCCTGCGCAACCTGACGATCATGGACGACGCCGTCAAGATGGTGAAGGCCAACAAGGGGATCGACATCGACCTCCTGGCCCTCCCGCTCGACGACCCCAAGACCTTCGAGCTGCTCCAGCGCGGCGACACCCTCGGCGTATTCCAGTTCGACGGCGGCCCCATGCGCTCGCTGCTGCGCCTGATGAAGCCCGACAACTTCGAAGACATCTCCGCCGTGTCCGCCCTCTACCGGCCGGGCCCGATGGGCATGAACTCGCACACGAACTACGCGCTGCGCAAGAACAAGCAGCAGGAGATCACCCCGATCCATCCCGAGCTGGAGCAGCCGCTCGAAGAGGTCCTCGCGGTCACCTACGGCCTGATCGTCTACCAGGAGCAGGTGCAGAAGGCCGCCCAGATCATCGCCGGCTACTCGCTCGGCGAGGCCGACATCCTGCGCCGCGTCATGGGCAAGAAGAAGCCCGAGGAGCTGGCCAAGAACTTCACGATCTTCCAGGAGGGCGCCCGGAAGAACGGCTACAGCGACGAGGCCATCCAGGCCCTCTGGGACGTGCTGGTCCCCTTCGCCGGCTACGCCTTCAACAAGGCCCACTCCGCCGCCTACGGCCTGGTCTCCTACTGGACCGCCTACCTCAAGGCCAACCACCCGGCGGAATACATGGCCGGTCTGCTCACCTCGGTCAAGGACGACAAGGACAAGTCCGCCGTCTACCTGAACGAGTGCCGCCGCATGGGCATCAAGGTGCTCCCGCCGAACGTGAACGAGTCGGACTCGAACTTCGCCGCCCAGGGCGACGACGTGATCCTCTTCGGCCTCACCGCCGTCCGCAACGTCGGCCAGAACGTCGTGGACTCGATCATCAAGACCCGCAAGTCCAAGGGGAAGTACTCTTCCTTCCCTGACTTCCTCGACAAGGTCGAGGCCGTGGTCTGCAACAAGCGCACCATCGAATCGCTGATCAAGGCCGGCGCCTTCGACGAGATGGGCCACACCCGCAAGGGCCTCGTCGCCCAGCACGAACCGATGATCGACAACGTGGTCGCGGTCAAGCGCAAGGAGGCCGAGGGCCAGTTCGACCTCTTCGGTGCCATGGGTGACGAGGGCGGTGACGAGCCCGGCTTCGGCCTCGACGTCGAGTTCTCCGACGTCGAGTGGGAGAAGTCCTACCTGCTCGCGCAGGAGCGCGAAATGCTCGGCCTGTACGTCTCCGACCACCCGCTCTTCGGCCTGGAGCACGTCCTGTCCGACAAGACGGACGCGGGCATCTCCCAGCTCACCGGCGGCGAGCACTCCGACGGCGCCGTCGTCACCATCGGCGGCATCATCTCCGGCCTCCAGCGGAAGATGACCAAGCAGGGCAACGCCTGGGCCATCGCCACCGTCGAGGACCTCGCCGGCTCCATCGAGTGCATGTTCTTCCCGGCCACCTACCAGCTGGTCTCCACCCAATTGGTCGAGGACGCGGTCGTCTTCGTCAAGGGCCGCCTCGACAAGCGGGAGGACGTGCCCCGGCTGGTCGCCATGGAGCTGATGGTCCCCGACCTGTCCTCGGCCGGGACGAACGCGCCGGTCGTCCTCACCATCCCCACCGTCAAGGTCACCCCTCCGATGGTCACCCGGCTGGGCGAGATCCTCCGCCACCACAAGGGCAACACCGAGGTCCGGATCAAGCTCCAGGGCCCCCGGTCCACTACCGTGCTGCGCCTCGACCGGCACCGGGTCCAACCCGACCCGGCCCTCTTCGGCGACCTCAAGGTGCTCCTCGGGCCGTCCTGCCTGGCAGGCTGACGGCGGACGGCTGCCGGAGGACCGCCGGGCCCGTACCGGCCCCGTACCCGCCGGCGCACAGCAGTAGAGGGCGCGTCCCGGAACCCTTCCGGGCGCGCCCTCGTGCGTCTGCCCCCGCGTCCGCGGCGCCGGGCGGCGGCGTCAGTTGTGGCCGAAGCGCTTCTGCTTGCCCTTGCGCGCCATGTCCATCGGACTGGGGGACGACGAGGACGACTCGGACGACGTCTCGTGCGAGCTCTTCGACGGCTCCTGCGAGGACGAGCGGGCCTGCTGCTTCGGCTGCTTCTGGTTCTTGTTCTTGGCCATGGTGGAGCCTCCGTGAGGGTCTAGGGGCCAGGACCGCCTTCACACTCACACAGCACCACAAACCGCGCATTTTGGATCTTTCCCGGGGGTGACCGGCCGCCCGCGCCGCGAAAATCAGTGAGATACGCCACGCCGATGATCCAGTTCCGGCCGTCAACACCCGTGCGGTCGGGCAGACTCGGGGAAACCAGAGGACCCCCACGGAAGAGGTGGAACGCGTGGACCGCTGCGTCGTCCTGGTGGACGCCGGCTATCTGCTGGGCGCCGCCGCCAGCCTTCTCGCGGGTGAGCCCTCCCGCTCCCGCATCACCGTCGACCACGCCGCCCTCATCCACGGCCTGCGCGAACGGGCCGAGGCCGACACCCAGCAGCCCCTGCTGCGCATCTACTGGTTCGACGGTGCACCCGACCGGGTTCCCCAGCCCGAGCACCGCCGGCTGCGCGTCATGCCCCGGGTCACCGTCCGGTTGGGCGCCCTGACCCGCAGCGACGGCCGATGGGCGCAGAAGGGCGTGGACGCGGCCATGCACGCCGAGCTCACCGAGCTGGCCCGCAACCGCGCCTGCTCCGACGTCGTCCTCGTCACGGGCGACGGAGACCTCCTGCCCGGCCTGATGTCCGCCAAGGAACACGGCGTCGCCGTCCACCTGTGGGCCGTCCAGGCCGCCGACGGCGACTACAACCAGTCCGAGGACCTCGTCGCCGAGGCCGACGAGCGCCGCGTCCTGGACCGCGCCTGGATCACCCGGGCCGTCCGTGCCAAGGACCTCACCGGCCTGTGCTCCCCGCCGCCCGCGCCGCGCCCCGAGATCGCCGCGATCCTCTCCGCCCCGCTGCCCGAGGCGGCCCTCGCCGAGGCCGCGCGCAGCGCCGCCGCCGCCAACGCCCCGGCCCAGGCCACCGTCCCGGCCGCCCCCGAGGCCGGCGCGGCACCCGTGCCCGCCCCCGCCGTCGGCGGCAGGGCCGTACCGACCCCCAAGGACCTCGCCGGCTCGCTGCGCGCCCCCGGCCACCAACCCGGCCCGCACTCCGGCCACGGGGTCACCCCCTCCCCGGCCAGCGCCCTGCGCTGGTCCTCCGACAAGGGCTGGATCGACCGGCCCGGCCCGCTCGGTGAACCCGCCGAGACCGCCTCGCTGCCCACCCTCGCCCAGCTCACCAGCGCCGAACAGCGCTGGGCCGACCGCGAGGAGGACATCACCACCGTCGGCGGCGACCCGTTCGAGGTCGGCCAAGTCTTCGCCCGGCGCTGGATGGAACGCCTCCCCGAAGCCGTCCACCTGCAGAAACTCGCCACCATGTACCCGCGGATCCCGCACCGGATCGACGGGGAGCTGCTGCGCTACGCCGCCCGGTTCGGCCTGCTCGCCCACAAGGACGACCAGATCGACGAACACGACCGCTACGCCATCCGCGCCGGCTTCTGGCGGGAGATCGACGTCCGCGCCGCGGCCGAGCGCGTACCCGGGGCGCCGGCCACCGCGCCGGGCGTCGCGGCGACCCCGGCGCCCGAGTAGGCCCCGGGGCCGCGTAGGCTGCTCCCTCGTGAGTACGGGCACAGCACGAGCGAGACCGCAGGGCAGCCGCAATACGACGGCGGCCGCGGCGGCGCCGGCGGCCGACGGCGTGGTCTGCACCGTGCGTGACCTGGTCAAGACGTACCCCGCCGTACGCGGCCGGCGGGGGACCCCCGCCCTGCCCGAGACCCGCGCCAACGACCGGATCTCCCTGGACGTCCGGCGCGGCGAGGTCTTCGGCCTGCTCGGCCCCAACGGCGCCGGCAAGTCCACCCTGGTCCGGCAGCTCACCGGACTGCTGCGGCCCGACTCCGGCTCCGTGGACCTGCTCGGCCACGACCTCGTACGCCATCCCGAACGGGCGGCCCGGCTCCTCGCCTACCTCGGCCAGGAGTCCACCGCCCTCGACGAGCTCACCGTGGCCCTCGCCGCCGAAACCACCGGGCGGCTGCGCGGCCTCGGCGCCCGCGACGCCCGCGACGCCCGCGACGCCGTCCTGGAGGAGCTCGGGCTGACCGAGATCGCCGGGCGGCCCCTGAAGAAGCTGTCCGGCGGGCAGCGGCGGCTGGCCTGCTTCGCCGCCGCCCTGGTGGGGGAGCGGCAGGTGCTGGTCCTCGACGAGCCCACCACCGGCATGGACCCCGTGGCCCGGCGGGCGGTGTGGTCGGCCGTGGACCGGCGGCGCGCCCGGAACGGCACCACCGTCCTGCTCGTCACCCACAACGTCATCGAGGCCGAGACCGTCCTCGACCGGGTCGCCGTCATCGACCAGGGCAAGGTCATCGCCTGTGACACGCCCGCCGCGCTGAAGGCCCGGGTCTCCGACGAGGTCCGCCTCGAACTCGTGTGGCGGACCGCGCCGCCGCTGGACGTGCCCGAGGTCGCCGCGCTCGCCGCGACGGCCGCGGAGTCCGGGCGCCGGTGGGTGCTGCGGCTGCCGCCCGACGAGGCGCGGGCCGCGGTGGCCGCCGTGACCGGCGGGCCGGCCTTCGCCGCCCTCGACGACTTCAAGCTGGCGACCCCGAGCCTGGAGGACGTCTACCTCGCGCTGGGCGGGCGCACCACGAAGGGCCTGGTGAAGTCGTGACCACTACCGACGCCGCCGCAGCCACTGGCGACGCAGCCACTGGCGCCGCCGGGGCGTGCGCGCTGGCCCCCCGGGCCCGGTTCCTCCCCTCGCTGGCCGCCGTGTACCGGGCACAGCTGTCCCGGGCCCGGGTGGCGCGGATCCCGCTGCTGTTCGTGGCCACCTTCCAGTCCGTCGGGATCATGGTCCTGATGCGGGGCGTGGTCGACGGCGGCACGGAGGCGCAGGCCGTCGTGGCCGGATCCTCGGTGCTGGTCGTCGCGTTCGTCGCGCTGAACCTGCTCGCCCAGTACTTCGGGCAGTTGCGGGCCGGCGGCGGCCTGGACCACTACGCGACGCTGCCCGTCCCGCCCGCCTCGGTGGTGCTGGGCGCGGCCGCCGCGTACGCCTCCTTCACCCTGCCGGGCACCTTGGTCACGGCGGTCTTCGGCTGCCTGCTGTTCGGACTGCCGATGGGCGGGCTGTGGATCCTGGCCGCGGTGGTGCCGCTGGCCGGAGCCGCGCTGGCTGGGCTCGGCGCGGCCCTCGGCCTGCTCGCGCCGCGGCAGGAGCTGGCCACACTGGCCGGGCAGCTCGGCATGTCGGCGGCGCTGCTACTGGGCGTGCTGCCGCCCGAGCGGATGCCCGAGGTGATCGTGTGGGCGCGGGACCTGCTGCCGTCCACGTACGGGGTCGAAGCCTTCGCCCGGACCTTCGCCCCCCACCCCGACTGGGCCGTCGTCGTCGCCGACCTCGCCGTGTGCGGAGCCGTGGGCGTGCTGTCGCTGTCCGTCGCCACCTGGGCGTACCGGCGGGCCGCCGTCCGCTGACTCCGGTTCCGCCCCGGCCCGGCACACCTGGCACGATGTGGGGGTGACCGAACCCGTGACCACGCCGCCCCCCGTCGAACCGCCGCCGCCCGGCCGGCCGGCCGCACCCGGCGTCACCGCCGGGGACGTCCGCGACGGGGCCGCCGTCACCCTCGCCGTGGGCGCGTCCGGGGCGCTCCTCGGGCTGCTGTGGTCATGGCTGGCGCCACGGGCCGAGTACGTGTCCAACGGGCAGTCCGTCTTCCTGCGCAACACCGAGAGCGAGGCCCGGATAGGGGCCGACGGCATGTTCCTGCTGCTCTCGGTCGGGCTGGGCGTGCTTGCTGCCGTCCTCCTGTTCCTGTGGCGCCGGCGCGGCGGCGTCCCCCAGGTGATCGGGCTCGGCATCGGTTCCTGCTTCGCCGCCGTGCTGGCATGGCGTACGGGCGAGTGGCTGGGCGGTTCCGGCGACGTGGCCGCCGCCGCGGTCGCCGCGGGCAAGGGCGTGCCGTTCGACGCGCCCCTGGAGCTCCTCGCCCACGGGGCGCTGCTGGCCCTGCCGATGAGCGCGCTCCTCGTCCACCTCGGCCTGACGGCCCTGTGGACCCCGCACGACCCGGAACCCGGCCCCGGTCCGGACGGAGCCGCCCTGCCGGGCCCCGCCGCCGTCTACCCGCCGCCGCACGTCCACGCCGACCCGGCCCCCCAGCAGCCACCGCGGCCCTGACGGCCGACGGGACGGCCGTACGGGGCGTCAGGCGCGGGCGATCGGGGCCAGCACGGCCGCCGTCAACGCGGCCAGTGTCCCGGGCGCCAGTTCGACCTCCAGCCCGCGCCGGCCGGCCGACACGCAGATGGTGGGGTGCGCCCGGGCGGAGGAGTCCACGACGGTCCGCAGCCGCTTGCGCTGCCCCAGGGGGGAGATGCCGCCCAGCACGTAGCCGGTGGTGCGCTCGGCCAGCGACGGATCCGCCATCACCGCCTTCTTCGCGCCGACGGCGGAGGCCAGGGCCTTCAGGTCCAGGCTGCCGGAGACCGGGACCACCGCCACCGTGAGGACCCCGTCCGTGTCCGTGACCAGCGTCTTGAAGACCTGGTCCGGGCTCACCCCCATGGCCTCCGCCGCTTCCTGCCCGTACGACGGGTGCGCGGGGTCGTGCTCGTAGGAGTGCGTGGTGAAGTCCGCTCCGGCCGCGGTGAGCGCGACGATCGCCGGGGTGGCCGCGGACGCGGCCTTCTTCTTCGCCATCAGGCAGGGCTCCCGATCGGTTCGGTGGTCAGTTCGGGCTGGTCGGTATCCGGGTCAGGTCCACGGCGGGCAGCGACGGCAGGTGCCGGATCAGGGCCGTCTCCGCGCGCAGCAGCTTCAGCTCCTCCGCCAGCCGCGTCGCCGTGTCCGGGGCCTGCAGCAGCCGCTGCTTGGCCGGGGTGTCCAGGACCGCGGCCGCCGCCACCAGGTACGACACCACCGAAGGCTCGTCAGGCAGCTCCGCCGCCGAGGCCAAGGACCGCTCCCGGGCCCCGGCCAGCCGCTTCTGGTACGTCCGGAACGCCCGCAGCACCCCCTCCGCCAGCGCGCCCGCGCCCTCGCCCGCCTCCTCCGGGAGCTCCTCCAGCTCCGCGACGAGGAACGCGCCCGAGGCGTCCACCGACAGCAGGCGCACCCGCGTCGTACCCGTCGCCAGGACCTCGAAGCTGCCGTCCTGCCGTTCCCGGATCGTGGCCGCGTCCGCGATGCACCCCACCCGGTGGAACGCCTGCAGCGGGTCCGGGCCGAAGCCCGCGGTCGGGCCGCGCTCGGGCAGGGCCGTCTGGTCCGGCAGGCCGGGGGCGGTCGGCGCGACCTCCCGGCCGTCGCGGATCGCGACGACCGCGAAGCGGCGCGGCTCGTCGTCGCCCGTCTTCAGCAGCTCCCGCATCATGGCGCGATAACGCTCCTCGAAGACGTTCAGCGGCAGCACGAGTCCGGGGAAAAGCACCGAGTTCAGCGGGAAGAGGGGCAGGCGAACGGTGGTCACGAGGCACAGGGTAGTGGCCGCGGGGCGGGCCCTGTCACCTCGGTTCTTCGTGGTCCGTCAGCCACGGCGCAGCAGCCGCGAGGCCCCCGCCGCCACCGTCGTCGCCAGGATCCAGCCCAGCAGGACCAGCACCGCCGAGCCCCACTGCCAGTAGCCCTTCATCATCCAATGGCCCTGCTGGCCGAGGTCGATGACCGGAAGCAGCAGGTCCAGGGCGTACAGCAGCGGATTCCACTCGGGGTGCTCGTCCGGCTTGATGGCCGCCGGCGTGAGCTGCGCGAACAGCAGCGCACCCGCCGCCCACAGCAGCACCATCCACAGCGCGGCCCGCCCCGGCCGGTACCCGTAGGCCACCGTCCAGTCCTGCAGGTACCCCCACGCCTTGGCCGCCGGTGGCAGCGTCGCCCGCCGCCGGCGCTGCTTGGCCAGCAGCACCTCGCGGGCGTCGGCGTCCTCCCCGCTGGCCCGCAGGACGGAGGCCAGCCGCTCGTACGGCTCCGGTGAGAACTCCGGGGTGGCGGTCGCCACCCACTCCAGCCGGCGCACCAGCGGGAAGTGGCCGCGGGGCGCGAGGTTCTCGTACACGAAGCCCTCGATCGACGTCCCGCCCGGGCCGGGCCAGCTGGTGGAGGCGTCCACCAGCTTGACCACCTTCGCCCCGGACAGCACCACCCGGCCCCGCTCCGGCCGCTCGCCGACGAACCGCAGCTCCGGGGTCTGGATCCGGCGCAGCGACACCTCCTGCTCCTCGGCCAGGGCGAACCGGGCCCCGTACAGGTCGACCGCGTCGCCGAAGCGGCCGTCGTCCAGGCGCAGCCCGCCCCGGCACTCGAAGCGCCGGGCCCGCTGCCCGCGCACCGGCGTCTGGCCCAGCCCGTACGGGGGAGTGGAGGAACCGGAGTCGCCGGGCGCACGGCCCAGCGCGATCGAGGTCAGGTACAGGGTCCGCTCCACGGTCAGCTGCGGCGCGTTCAGCGCCCGCCGCCCGTGCTGGTTGTGCAGCCGGGCCCCGCGCAGGTGCATCGACCCGCCGACCTTCGCACCGCGCAGGCTCACCTCCCCGTACGTCTCCAGCAGATCGCCCTGGAAGTCCTGCGCCACCGACAGGCCGTCCGCGGCGACGGCCCGGCCCCGACCGTCCCGCTGCACCACGGCCTGGCTGATCAGCAGGTCCGTGCCGATCTGTGCGTCGGTCAGCCGTATCCCGCGCGCCACCCTGCAGCGCGGCAGGTGCAGGTCGCCCTCGGTGTGCAGGCGGGAGGCGTCCAGCCGGGGGACCGCGCAGTTCACCAGCCGCAGCGTGCCGAACCGGGTCTCGGACAGCTGGACCTCGCTGTCGAACCGGCAGGACTGGAGTTCGACGTACGGCTCCACGGTGCCGCCCGACAGGTCCAGGCGGCCGGTGATCCGCACCCCGCGCAGCTTCAGCGACGCCACCCGGCCCGGCACCGGCGGCGGCCCGTGGAGCAGCAGCAGCGACACCACACCGGCGCGGACGCTGCGCCCCGCGTCCCAGACCCGGTCGCCGTGCGGATCGTCCAGCTCCGCGGCCCGCGCGCTCAGGTCGCACACGCTGCCCGTGCGGAACGCCCGCCACATCAGGCGCTCGGCATCGCCGAGGTCCGCCGGTTCCTCGTCCGCGCTCGGCGCCTCGGCCATGCGGTCCCCCTCCGCCGTACATCCGTGTAGCAGGAACGTTAAGGGGAGGAGGTGACGGCCGGGGCGTGTATCAGCCAGTGATACGGGCGGACGGCCGTGGGAGCCGGTCTGAGAGAATTGGGAGGTGATCTCTCGTATCGATCTGCGCGGCAACGCCCTCCCCGAGGGCGCGGCCCTGCGCGACCTGCTTCCCCGTGCCGAGTTCGACGTGGAAGCCGCACTGGAGAAGGTGCGGCCCATCTGCGAGGACGTCCATCATCGTGGCACCGCGGCGCTGATCGAGTACGCGCAGAAGTTCGACGGAGTTCAGCTGGAACAGGTCAGGGTGCCCGCCGAGGCCCTCGCCGAGGCCCTCGACGAACTCGACCCGGCCGTCCGCGCCGCCCTGGAGGAGTCGATCCGCCGCGCCCGGACGGTGCACCGCGAGCAGCGCCGCACCGAGCACACCACCCAGGTGGTCCCCGGCGGAACCGTGACCGAGAAGTGGGTGCCGGTCGAGCGCGTGGGCCTGTACGCGCCCGGCGGCCGCTCGGTGTACCCGTCCTCCGTGGTCATGAACGTCGTGCCGGCCCAGGAGGCGGGCGTCGAGTCCATCGCGCTGGCCTCTCCGCCGCAGGCGCCACGCTTTGAAGGGGACACAGCCGGTGGCCTGCCGCACCCGACGATCCTCGCCGCCTGCGCCCTGCTCGGCGTGGACGAGGTGTACGCGGTGGGCGGCGCCGTCGCCGTCGCGATGTTCGCGTACGGAACCGAGGACTGCCTGCCCGTCAACATGGTCACCGGCCCCGGCAACATCTGGGTCGCCGCCGCCAAGCGCTACTTCACCGGGAAGATCGGCATCGACACCGAGGCCGGCCCGACCGAGATCGCCGTCCTCGCGGACTCCACCGCCGACCCGGTGCACGTCGCCGCCGACCTGATCAGCCAGGCAGAGCACGACCCGCTGGCCGCCGCCGTCCTCGTCACCGATTCCGAGGACCTCGCGGCGGCCGTGGAGAAGGAGCTCGAACCGCAGGTCGCGGCCACCAAGCACGTCGAGGACCGGATCCGCCCGGCGCTCGCCGGCAAGCAGTCCGCGATCGTGCTGGTCGACTCCCTGGAGGACGGCCTGAAGGTCGTCGACGCGTACGGCGCCGAGCACCTGGAGATCCAGACCGCCGACGCCGCGGCCCTGGCCGCCCGCGTCCGCAACGCCGGCGCGATCTTCGTCGGCCCCTGGGCCCCGGTATCCCTCGGCGACTACTGCGCGGGGTCGAACCACGTCCTGCCCACCGGTGGCTGCGCCTGCCACTCCTCCGGACTGTCCGTGCAGTCCTTCCTGCGCGGCATCCACATCGTCGACTACACGCGCGACGCGCTCGCCGAGGTCACCCACCACGTGGTGACGCTGGCCGAGGCCGAGGACCTGCCCGCGCACGGCGCCGCCCTGAAGGCGCGCTTCGGGTGGAAGGTCCCGGGCCAGTGAGCACGTATGACGACACCGACAGGACCATCGGGATCGACGACCTCCCGATCCGCGACGAGTTGCGCGGCAAGAGCCCGTACGGCGCCCCGCAGCTCGACGTGCCCGTCCAGCTGAACACCAACGAGAACCCGTACGAGCTCCCCGAGGAGCTGGTGCGGCGGATCGCCGAGCGCGTCGCCGACGCGGCCCGCACCCTCAACCGCTACCCCGACCGGGACGCCGTCGAGCTGCGGACCGCGCTGGCCGCCTACCTCACCCGCACGGGCAAGCACCCGGTCGCCCGGGAGAACGTCTGGGCCGCCAACGGCTCCAACGAGGTCATCCAGCAGCTGCTGCAGACCTTCGGCGGGCCCGGCCGCACCGCGATCGGCTTCGAGCCCTCGTACTCGATGCACGCCCTGATCGCCCGCGGCACCGGCACCGGCTGGATCTCCGGCCCGCGGCGCGAGGACTTCACGATCGACGTGGCGGCCGCCGAGCAGGCCATCACCGAGAACGCACCCGACGTCGTCTTCATCACCTCGCCCAACAACCCCACGGGCACCGCCGTCGAGGCCGCGACCGTCCTCGCCCTCTACGAGGCCGCCCAGGCGGCCAAGCCCTCCTTGGTGATCGTGGACGAGGCGTACGTCGAGTTCAGCCACCGGGACTCCCTGCTGCCCCTGATCGAGGGTCGCCCGAACCTGGTGGTCTCCCGGACCATGTCCAAGGCGTTCGGCGCCGCCGGACTGCGCCTGGGCTACCTCGCCGCACACCCGGCCGTCGTCGACGCCGTCCAGCTGGTGCGCCTGCCGTACCACCTGTCGGCCGTCACCCAGGCGACCGCCCTCGCGGCCCTGGAGCACACCGACACCCTGCTCGGCTACGTCGAGCAGCTCAAGGCCGAGCGGGACCGCCTGGTCGCCGAACTCCGGGCGATCGGCTACGAGGTCACCGAGTCCGACGCGAACTTCATCCAGTTCGGGACGTTCGAGGACTCCCACACCGCCTGGCAGCAGATCCTCGACCGGGGCGTCCTGGTCCGGGACAACGGCGTACCGGGATGGCTGCGGGTCACCGCGGGCACCCCGGCCGAGAACGACGCGTTCCTGGAAGCGGTTCGCGCACTGAAGAAGGAGCAGCACGCATGAGCCGCATCGGACGGGTCGAACGGACCACGAAGGAGACCTCCGTCCTCGTCGAGATAAACCTCGACGGCACCGGACAGGTCGACGTCTCCACCGGCGTCGGCTTCTACGACCACATGCTCGACCAGCTCGGCCGCCACGGCATGTTCGACCTCACCGTCAAGACCGACGGCGACCTGCACATCGACAGCCACCACACCATCGAGGACACGGCCCTCGCCCTCGGCGCCGCCTTCAAGCAGGCCCTCGGCGACAAGGTCGGCATCTACCGGTTCGGCAACTGCACCGTCCCGCTGGACGAGTCCCTCGCCCAGGTGACCGTGGACCTGTCGGGCCGCCCCTACCTCGTGCACACCGAGCCCGAGAACATGGCCCCCATGATCGGCAGCTACGACACGACGATGACCCGGCACATCCTGGAGTCCTTCGTCGCCCAGGCGCAGATCGCCCTGCACGTCCACGTCCCGTACGGCCGCAACGCCCACCACATCGTGGAGTGCCAGTTCAAGGCGCTGGCCCGGGCCCTGCGCTACGCCGCGGAGCTCGACCCGCGCGCCGCCGCGGCGGGCATCCTGCCCTCGACGAAGGGCGCCCTCTAGCCGTGAACGGCCTCAGCACCGTCCTCATCGTCGTCGGCCTGTTCCTGGCCGGCGGCGTCTACTCCTTCCAGAAGCAGCAGATGCCCAAGTCGGTCGTCCTGCTGCTCGCCATCGGCTCCGCGATGTGTCTCGCCGCCGGAGTCCTGCGGATCCAAGGAATTTGGGAATGAGCGCATCCCGCCCCACCAAGACGGTCGTCGTCCTCGACTACGGCTTCGGAAACGTACGCTCCGCCGAGCGCGCCCTCGCGCGCGTCGGCGCGGACGTCGAGATCACCCGCGACTACGACAAGGCCATGGACGCCGACGGCCTCCTCGTGCCCGGCGTCGGCGCCTTCTCCGCCTGCATGCAGGGCCTGAAGTCCGTCCGCGGCGACTGGATCATCGGCCGCCGCCTCTCCGGCGGTCGCCCGGTCATGGGCATCTGCGTCGGCATGCAGATCCTCTTCGAGCGCGGCATCGAGCACGGAGTGGAGACCGAGGGACTCGACGAGTGGCCCGGCACCGTCGGCCCGCTCAAGGCACCCGTCGTCCCGCACATGGGCTGGAACACCGTGGACGCCCCCGCCGACAGCCAGGCCTTCGCCGGCCTGGACGCCGAGGCCCGGTTCTACTTCGTGCACTCGTACGCGGCGCACGACTGGAGCCTGGAGGTCACCAACCCGGCGATCCGCGCCCCCAAGGTCACCTGGGCCACCCACGGCGAGCGCTTCGTCGCGGCGGTGGAGAACGGGGCCCTGTGGGCCACCCAGTTCCACCCCGAGAAGTCCGGCGACGCCGGAGCCCAGCTCCTCACCAACTGGATCGAGACCCTGTGATGACCGAGCCCGCAGCGAAGCAGCTGGAACTCCTCCCCGCGGTCGACGTCCGCGACGGCCAGGCCGTCCGTCTCGTCCACGGCGTGTCCGGCAGCGAGACCTCCTACGGCTCCCCGCTGGAGGCGGCCCTCGCCTGGCAGCGCGCCGGCGCCGAATGGCTGCACCTCGTCGACCTGGACGCCGCCTTCGGCACCGGCGACAACCGGGCCCTGGTCGCCGAGATCACCCGCGCCATGGACATCAAGGTCGAGCTCTCCGGCGGCATCCGCGACGACGCCACCTTGGAGGCGGCCCTCGCCACCGGCTGCACCCGCGTCAACCTCGGCACCGCCGCCCTGGAGACCCCCGAGTGGGCCGCCAAGGCCATCGCCGAGTACGGCGACCGGATCGCGATCGGCCTCGACGTCCGCGGCACCACCCTCAAGGGCCGAGGCTGGACCAGCGACGGCGGCGACCTGTACGAGACCCTCGCCCGCCTGGACTCCGAGGGCTGCGCCCGCTACGTCGTCACCGACATCGGCCGCGACGGCACCCTCACCGGCCCCAACCTCGAACTCCTGCGCAACGTCTGCGCGGCCACCGACCGGCCCGTCGTGGCCTCCGGCGGCATTTCCTCGCTGGACGACCTGCGGGCGCTCGCCGGGCTGGTGCCGCAGGGCGTCGAGGGCGCCATCGTCGGCAAGGCCCTGTACGCGAAGGCCTTCACCCTCCAGGAGGCGCTGCAGGCGGTGGCCGGCGCATGAGCGGAGCCGACGAAATCCGCCGGTACTCCTCCGGCGGGCCCTGGGAGGACGCCGTGGGCTACTCCCGCGCCGTCGAACTGCCCAACGGGCTGGTGCTCGTGTCCGGCTGCGCCTCCGTCGTCGACGGCAAGGTCGTCGCCGGGGGACCGTACGAGCAGGCGATCAACGCCTTCCGGGTCGCCGTCGACGCGCTCGAACAGGCGGGCCTGGGCGTCGAGCACGTCGTCCGCACCCGCATGTACCTGACCCACGCGCGGGACGTGGACGAGGTCGGCCGGGCCCACAAGGAGCTCTTCGGCGACGTCCGCCCCGCCGCATCCATGATCATCGTGTCCGGCTTCGTCGACCCCAGCCTGGTCGTCGAGGTCGAGGTCGAAGCCTTCCGAGGGGAGTCCTCCTGATGTCACTCGCCGTACGGGTGATCCCCTGCCTGGACGTGGACAACGGCCGCGTCGTCAAGGGCGTCAACTTCCAGAACCTGCGCGACGCCGGCGATCCCGTCGAGATGGCCAGGCTGTACGACGCCGAGGGCGCCGACGAGCTGACCTTCCTCGACATCACCGCGTCGTCCGGGGACCGCGAGACCACCTACGACGTGGTGCGGCGCACCGCCGAGCAGGTCTTCATCCCGCTGACCGTGGGCGGCGGCGTCCGCACCGCGGACGACGTGGACAAGCTGCTGCGCGCGGGCGCGGACAAGGTCGGCGTCAACACCGCCGCCATCGCCCGGCCCGAGCTGATCCAGGAGATCGCCGAACGCTTCGGCCGGCAGGTCCTCGTCCTGTCCGTCGACGCCCGGCGCACCGCGTCCGGCTCATTCGAGGTCACCACGCACGGCGGCCGCCGGGGCACCGGCCTCGACGCCGTCGAGTGGGCCCACCGGGCAGCCGAACTGGGCGCCGGCGAGATCCTGCTGAACTCCATGGACGCCGACGGCACCAAGGACGGCTACGACACCGAGATGATCGCCGCCGTCCGCAAGCACGTCACCGTCCCGGTGATCGCCTCGGGCGGCGCCGGCAGGCTGGAGCACTTCCCGCCCGCCGTCGACGCCGGAGCCGACGCGGTCCTCGCCGCCTCGGTCTTCCACTTCGGCGACCTCCGCATCGGCCAGGTCAAGGACACTCTGCGGGCCGCCGGCCACCCCGTGCGGTAGTTCGACACGTCCCTCGGTAGTGCAGTCGGTAGCGGTCGCGGTACTGGCGGCCGTAGGCTGACTGCATGCCTGGAATCACGATCGACTTCACCGAAGAGGAATTGGCCGAACTGCGTGCCGAGGCGAAGGAGCAAGGCGTCGCGATCAAGCGGCTGGCGCACGACATACTGACGGAGGATGTCGTGCGTCGGCGGCAGCGGCAGAAATTCATCGAAGGAGCGAGCGCGAAGTTCGCCGCCCTCGCCCCGGAGTTCGTGGAAGCCTTCCCGGAAGGCGACCGGTGAACCTCCGCATCGACGCAGGCTGGATCTTGGGCGTCCAGTACAGCCACGTCCCGTCCGATCCCGCACTACGGGACTGGGGGGCGCTCCACGCGGCCGTCGAGCGGCACGCATTCGAACGCTTCGCGGGCGAGCCGTATTACGAGGAGGCGCCGACCCGGGCAGCAGCACTACTGGAGACCATCGTGCGCCTCAGGCCGTTCGAGGACTACAACGGCGTCATCGGTGCGATGTGCGCCTGGGAGTACATGGAGCTGTCCGGGGTTCCCATCGCTCCGCCACCGGGCGCCCTGGTGCAATTGGTGCGGGACGTCCGCACCGAAAAGGCCACCTTGCAGGCAGCTGCCCGGCTCCTGCGTGACTGGGCAGCGTGACGTGTCCACCGAGCGGCAGTCGGCCGATTCTGCGATCACACGGACAGTGGCCGACCGGGCCGCCGAGGAAGCGGCCAGGCTCGACTGCGACGACCGCGCGGGAGCACTCCGCTGGATGCACGAGTACGCGGGGATCTTCCTGGATTTCGAGGTGCTGGCCGACCGCGAACGGTCCGGCTCGTGATCCTTCAGATGCCGAGCCGGGCGGTGGTCAGCTGGGCCACCGCCTCCTTCGGGCCGTCCAGTTCGACCGTGGCCTCGGACTGGCGGCCGAAGCAGAACAGGGTCAGCTCGCCCGGCTCGCCCGTCACCGTCACCACCGGGGTGCCCTTGTGCGCGACGGCCGTCTGACCGTTCGGCCGGCGCAGCACCAGCCCCACCGGCGAGCGGCGGCCCGTCAGCCGTGCCAGCTTCTCCAGCCGGGACCACAGCGCGTCCGAGAAGACCGGGTCCAGCTCGCGCGGCGCCCAGTCGGGCTGCGCCCGCCGGACGTCCTCGGCGTGCACGAAGAACTCCACCGCGTTCGCCGCCTCGTCGATCTGCTTCAGCGCGTACGGGGACAGTTTCGGGGGGCCGGTCCGGATCAGCTGGATCAGCTCCTCGTACGGCTTGGCCGTGTACTCGGCCATCGCCTTGTCCAGCCGGTCCTTCAGCACGTTCAGCAGCAGACCGCCCGCCGCGTCCGGGCGGCGCTCCCGTACCACCACGTGCGCCGCGAGGTCCCGGGTCAGCCAGCCCTCGCACAGCGTGGGCGCCGTCGGCCCCGCCGCCTCCAAAAGGTCCGCCAGCAGCAGGCGTTCACGCTTGGCATGCATCGACATGCGGGCAAGCCTACGGCCGGAACCGCGTCATCCGCCTTCCCACCTGGCGGACGGTGATCCGTAACCGTCCGCCCGGCGCGGCACAATGGCCCGCATGAGTACCTCCTCCCTCGACCCCGCCATCGCCGCCCGGCTCAAGCGCTCCGCCGACGGCCTGGTCCCGGCCATCGCCCAGCAGTACGACACCGGTGAGGTGCTCATGCTCGGCTGGATGGACGACGAGGCGCTGCACCGCACCCTGACCACCGGCCGCTGCACCTACTGGTCGCGCAGCCGGCAGGAGTACTGGGTCAAGGGGGACACGTCCGGCCACGTCCAGCACGTGAAGTCCGTCGCCCTCGACTGCGATGCCGACACCGTGCTCGTCAAGGTCGACCAGGTCGGCGCCGCCTGTCACACCGGCGCCCGCACGTGCTTCGACGCCGATGTCCTTCCGCTGGCCGCCGACCAGGCAGACAGGTGACCCCTCCCATGGATCTCGAACAGTTCCGCAAGCTCGCCTCCGACCGCCGGGTCATCCCCGTCAGCCGCAAGCTGCTGGCCGACGGCGACACCCCCGTCGGTCTCTACCGCAAGCTCGCCGCCGAACGCCCGGGCACCTTCCTGCTGGAGTCCGCCGAGAACGGCCGTTCCTGGTCGCGCTACTCCTTCGTCGGCGTCCGCAGCGACGCCACCCTCACCGTCCGCGACGGCGAGGCCCACTGGATCGGCACCCCGCCCGTCGGCGTCCCCACCGACGGCGACCCGCTGGAGGCCCTGCGCGCCACCGTCCAGGCCCTGCACACCCCCCGAGACCTGGCCGCCGGGATGCCGCCCTTCACCGGCGGCATGGTCGGCTACCTCGGCTACGACATCGTGCGCCGCCTGGAGCGCATCGGCGACCACGGCGCCGACGACCTGGAGCTGCCCGAGCTCACCATGCTGCTCACCTCCGACCTGGCGGTCCTCGACCACTGGGACGGCACCGTCCAGCTCATCGCCAACGCGATCAACCACAACGACCTCGACACGGGCGTGGACGAGGCGTACGCCGACGCCGTCGCCCGCCTCGACGCCATGGAGGCCGACCTCGCCCGGCCCGCCCCCTACACCCCCGCCCCGCTGCCCGCCTCCGAGCTGCCCGAGTTCGCCGCCCTGTGGGGCGGCGAGAAGTACCGGGCCGCCGTCGAGGACGTCAAGGAGCGGATCCGGGCCGGCGAGGCCTTCCAGGTGGTGCCCTCGCAGCGGTTCGAGACCCCCTGCCACGCCTCCGCGCTGGACGTCTACCGGATCCTGCGGGCCACCAACCCGTCCCCGTACATGTACCTCTTCCGCTTCGAGAACGGCTTCGACGTCGTCGGCTCCAGCCCCGAAGCCCTGGTCAAGGTCGAGGACGGGCGGGCCATGGTGCACCCCATCGCGGGCACCCGCCACCGCGGCGCCACCCCGCAGGAGGACCAGGCCCTCGCCGAGGAGCTGCTCGCCGACCCCAAGGAGCGGGCCGAGCACCTGATGCTCGTCGACCTGGGCCGCAACGACCTCGGTCGGGTGTGCGAGCCGGGCTCGGTCGAGGTCGTCGACTTCATGAGCATCGAGCGGTACTCGCACGTCATGCACATCGTTTCCACGGTCACCGGGCGCGTCGCCGATGGCAAGACCGCCTTCGACGTGCTCACCGCCTGCTTCCCCGCCGGCACCCTGTCCGGCGCGCCCAAGCCGCGCGCCATGCAGATCATCGAGGAGCTGGAGCCCTCGCGCCGCGGCCTGTACGGCGGCTGCGTCGGCTACCTCGACTTCGCCGGTGACTCCGACACGGCCATCGCCATCCGCACCGCCCTGCTGCGCGACGGCACCGCGTACGTGCAGGCCGGCGCGGGCGTGGTCGCCGACTCGGTGCCGGAGCTGGAGGACGACGAGTGCCGCAACAAGGCCTCCGCAGTGCTGCGCGCGGTGGCTGCGGCGAACCGCCTCCACGGCTCTTGAGGCCGTAGGGGATAGTGGGTACGTGAGTGCCGTACCCCCACCCCGAAACGACACCGGCTCCCCTGAGGACCCCGAGGGCCCTGCGGGCGCGCCGGAGACCGCCGCGGCCCCCGGGAGCCGCGGAGGCCGCCGTAGCGTGGCCGCCGCCCTGCTGCTCGGTGCGCTCGGCGCCACCGTCGTCCTGCTCGGCTCCGGCCGGGTGTGGGCCCGGGGCACCGCCGCCGTCGGGGGCGGCTCGCTCCCGGTGACCGCCGACGGGCAGGCCGTCACCGGTCTGCCGGCGGCCCTGGCCATCGTGGGCCTCGCCGCCCTGGTCGCGGTGTTCGCCGTACGCGGCGCGGGCCGGCTGCTGGTGTCCGCCCTGCTGGCGCTGAGCGGCTTCGGCGCGGCCCTCGCCGCGGTCCTGGCCGCCGACGACCAGCAGGCGCTCGACGCACAGGCCGCCAAGGCCACCGCGGACACAGCGGCGCAGGTCGGCGCGCTGGCGCACACCGTCTGGCCGTACGTCACCGCAGCCGGCGGCGTCCTGATCCTGGCCGCCGGACTGCTGGCCCTGCGCCACGGCCGGGACTGGCCCGCGATGGGCGGCCGGTACGAGCGCGACGGCGGCGCCCGCACCCGCAAGCCCGCGGCGGTCGACCCGGACCGGCCCGAGGACCTGTGGAAGGCCCTGGACCGCGGCGAGGACCCCACCCGCTGACCACCCCCCGCACCCGGTGCGGGACAATGAGCACCGAGCGTGCCAGACAGCACGTGCGACAGAGCAAAACGAGGAGCAACTCATGGCGGGCAGCAACCACGGACACACCCCGGCCGCCTGGACCGGTGTCATCATCGCCTTCATCGGTTTCTGCGTCTCCGGCGCCTTCATGGTGCTGGCCAACCCGCTCGGGTTCTGGGCGGGCATGGTCGTCGTCGCGCTGGGCGGTGTCGTGGGCATGGCCATGCGGGCTGCGGGTATGGGTGCTCCGAAGCCCGCCCACGACGACCTCGCCAAGGTCATCGCCGCCTCCAAGGCCTGAGTCCCGCAGCGGACACGCGAAGGCGCGGCCCGGTCGGGCTGCGCCTTTTGCCATGACCGAGGAGAATCAGCGCGTGGACGCCTTCCGCACCACCCCCGGGCCCGGTCCCGGTTCCAGCCTCGGTCCCGGCCCCGGCCCCGGTCCTGATCCCGGCTCCGGCCCTCGTCGTGATCCCGGCCCCGGTTCCGGCCCCTGGCCCGGGCCGCCCGCGCCCGCCGTGCCCGCCTCCCGGGTCCGCCGGCTGGCCGCCCCGGCGCTCTGGCTGTGCTCGGCCACCGCGGCATTTGCGTACGTAGGCGCCGTGGATCCCAATGAACCCGGCCACTATCCGGTCTGCCCGCTTTTCCGTCTCACCGGAATCCTGTGTCCCGGATGTGGCGGACTGCGCAGCGCCCATGCGTTCGCCCACGGCGATCTGATCACTGCTTTCGGTGCGAATGCCCTCGCCGTGATCGGCTACTTCGTCTTCGCCGGCGTCATGACCGGATGGCTCGTCCGGGCCTGGCGCGGCGCTCCCACCCCGCGTTTTGCCCTGCCGGCGCCGTATTGGTGGGTCCTCGGCGGGGTGGCGCTCGTCTTCTCCGTCGTCCGGAACCTGCCGTTCGGTTCCGCACTGGCCCCCTGATGCCTATATGAAGCCGAGATTCCGAATGTCCAGGTAATGGGACGCCGTCAACCGCGTGCGGAGAGCAACGCCCGGGGCGGATACCATTTGATTGCTGACCTTGCAGTCGTACGTGTCTGCAAGGCGGCCGACCGTCATCGACCCGGAAGGGGGCCGCTCGCGTGAGTGTGCTCGACGAGATCATCGAAGGGGTCCGCGAAGACCTTGCCGAACGGCAGGCCCGCGTGAGCCTCGACGAGCTCAAGGAGCGTGCCGCCAAGGCGCCCCAGGCCAAGGACGGCGTCGCAGCCCTGCGCGGCGACGGCGTCAAGGTGATCTGTGAGGTCAAGCGCTCCAGCCCCTCCAAGGGCGCGCTGGCCGCGATCGCCGACCCTGCCGGACTCGCCGCCGACTACGAGGCGGGCGGTGCGGCGGTCATTTCCGTCCTCACCGAGCAGCGCCGGTTCGGCGGCTCGCTGGCCGACCTGGAGGCCGTCCGCGCACGCGTGGACATCCCGATCCTCCGCAAGGACTTCATCGTCACGGCGTACCAGCTGTGGGAGGCCCGCGCCTACGGCGCCGACCTCGTCCTGCTGATCGTCGCGGCCCTGGAGCAGGAGGCCCTCGTCTCCCTCATCGAGCGGGCCGAGTCCATCGGCCTCACCCCGCTCGTCGAGGTGCACGACGAAGAGGAGATCGAGCGCGCGGTCGCCGCCGGCGCGAAGATCATCGGTGTGAACGCCCGCAACCTCAAGGACCTCACCGTCGACCGCTCCACCTTCGAGCGCGTCGTCGGCGAGATCCCCGCCCACATCGTCAAGGTCGCCGAGTCCGGCATCCGTGGCCCGCACGACCTGATCGCCTACGCCAACGAGGGCGCGGACGCCGTCCTCGTCGGCGAGTCCCTGGTGACCGGACGCGACCCGAAGGCGGCCGTGGCCGACCTCGTCGCCGCCGGCGCCCACCCCGCCCTGCGCCACGGCCGGAGCTGACCCGCCCCATGCCCGCCCCCCGCCCCTCCGTCCGCACCCGCCCGGGCCACGGCCCGGCCGCCGGCGTGCAGACGGCCCACGCGCCCCTGGCGCGCGGCTGCCGTCCCCGCGGCTGCCGCGCCCCGGCCCGGCGCGTCCACGGGCGGCGGGTGCGGTACGTGATCGGCTCCGAACCCGGCCAGGTCAACGGCATGCGATGGCGTCGCGGAGGCGCGCTGTAGCGGAACCGTCCCGCCCGGCAGGCACCCTGCCGCGGGCCCCTTCCGCACGGCCCCAGCCCCGTACCGGCCGGCCGATCAGGCCGCCCCGGGGCGCGGGCCCCCGCACCGTGCACACCCCCACCCCACCACGGAGTGTGGTGTGCGTGTCACGGACGGGCGGCGCACTACGGTGACCACCACCCGCCGCACCACGCATCCCGTAGGAGTGACTGGCCATGTCCAGCGCCAGCGAGTTCTTCATCCCGGACCCGGAGGGTCACGTCCCCAACGCCGAGGGCTACTTCGGCGACTTCGGCGGCAAGTTCATCCCGGAGGCGCTCGTCGCCGCCGTGGACGAGGTGGCCGTCGAGTACCAGAAGGCCAAGGACGACCCCGCCTTCGCGGCCGAGCTGAACGACCTCATGGTCAACTACACCGGCCGCCCCAGCGCCCTGACCGAGGTGCCGCGCTTCGCCGAGCACGCCGGCGGCGCCCGGATCTTCCTCAAGCGCGAGGACCTCAACCACACCGGCTCGCACAAGATCAACAACGTGCTGGGCCAGGCACTGCTCACCAAGCGCATGGGCAAGACCCGCGTCATCGCCGAGACCGGCGCCGGCCAGCACGGCGTGGCCACCGCCACCGCCTGCGCCCTCTTCGGCCTCGACTGCACCATCTACATGGGCGAGGTCGACACCCAGCGCCAGGCCCTCAACGTGGCCCGCATGCGCATGCTCGGCGCCGAGGTCATCGCCGTGAAGTCCGGCTCGCGCACCCTCAAGGACGCCATCAACGAGGCCTTCCGCGACTGGGTCGCCAACGTGGACCGCACCCACTACCTCTTCGGCACCGTCGCCGGCCCGCACCCCTTCCCCGCCATGGTCCGCGACTTCCACCGCGTCATCGGCGTCGAGGCCCGCAGGCAGATCCTGGAGCGCACCGGCAGGCTGCCCGACGCCGTCGCCGCCTGCGTCGGCGGCGGCTCCAACGCCATCGGCCTCTTCCACGCCTTCATCCCCGACACCGACGTCCGCCTGGTCGGCTTCGAGCCCGCCGGACACGGCGTCGAGACCGGCGAGCACGCGGCCACCCTCACCGCCGGCGAGCCCGGCATCCTGCACGGCTCCCGCTCCTACGTCCTCCAGGACGAGGAGGGGCAGATCACCGAGCCGTACTCCATCTCGGCCGGCCTGGACTACCCGGGAATCGGCCCGGAGCACTCCTTCCTCAAGGACACCGGCCGCGGCGAGTACCGGGCCGTCACCGACGACGCCGCGATGCGGGCCCTGCGCCTGCTCTCGCGCACCGAAGGCATCATCCCGGCCATCGAGTCGGCGCACGCCCTCGCCGGAGCCCTCGACCTCGGCCGCGAACTGGGCGAGGAGGGCCTGCTCGTGGTCAACCTGTCCGGCCGCGGGGACAAGGACATGGACACCGCCGCCCGCTACTTCGGGCTGTACGACGACGCCGAGGGGGAGTCGAAGTGAGCAACGCCAGCGAGAAGACCGGGCGGACCGGGCGCATCCAGCTGCTGAGCGACACCCTCGCCAAGGCGAAGGCGGAGGACCGCGCCGCCCTCGTCGCCTACCTCCCGGCGGGCTTCCCGACCGTCGACGGCGGCATCGCGGCCGTCAAGGCCGTCATCGAGGGCGGCGCCGACATCGTCGAGGTCGGCCTCCCGCACAGCGACCCCGTCCTCGACGGCGCGGTCATCCAGACCGCCGACGACATCGCCCTGCGCGGCGGCGTGAAGATCGCCGACGTCCTGCGCACCGTGCGCGAGGCGCACCAGGCGACCGGGGCCCCGGTGCTGGTGATGACGTACTGGAACCCGATCGACCGGTACGGCGTGGAGCGGTTCGCCGCCGAGCTCGCCGAGGCGGGCGGCGCCGGCTGCATCCTGCCGGACCTGCCGGTCCAGGAGTCCGCCCTGTGGCGCGAGCACGCCGACAAGCAGGGTCTGGCCACCGTCTTCGTCGTCGCCCCCAGCAGCAAGGACGAGCGGCTGGCGACCATCACGGCCGCCGGTTCCGGTTTCGTCTACGCCGCCTCCCTGATGGGCGTCACCGGCACCCGCGAGTCGGTCGGCCACGAGGCCCAGGAACTGGTCCGCCGCACGCGCGCCAAGACCGAGCTCCCGGTGTGCGTGGGCCTCGGCGTCTCCAACGCCGCCCAGGCCAAGGAGGTCGCCGGCTTCGCCGACGGGGTGATCGTCGGCTCGGCGTTCGTGAAGCTGCTGCTGGACGCCCCGGACCTGCCGGCCGGGCTGGAGTCCGTACGGGCGCTGGCGGGCGAACTTGCGGAAGGCGTACGCAGGAGCTGACCCGGGCGCGGGCCCGTCGGGGTTCTGTAGCCCGATCGGGTGGATCTGGGAGCAGGGAGGCACGGGAGTGCCTCCCTGCTTCGTTTGGCCGACCGTGAGCGAGAAGAACGACGGTGCGAACCGCCAAGCGAAACGATCGGCCCGGGAGCGGCTCCAGGAGGAGCGCGAGCGGGAGAGGAAGAAGGACAAGCGCCGGCGGACGCTCGTCGTGGCGACGGCGATCGTCGGCGTACTGGGCCTGGCGGCCGTCGTCGGCCTGATCGCGGCCAATGCCGGCAAGGGCGACAAGGACACGGCGGGCCCGGTGACCGCCCCGTCCGGGGCAGCCGGCAAGGACGCCCTCGCCGTCCCGACCGGCAGCAGCGAGGCCAAGTCCACGCTGACCGTGTGGGAGGACTTCCGCTGCCCCGCCTGCAAGTCCTTCGAGGTCAACTACAAGGACACGATCCACGAGCTGGAGGCCAAGGGCCTGCTCAAGGGCGAGTACCACCTGGTCACCCTGATCGACGGGAACATGGGCGGCAGCGGCTCCCTCAAGGCCGCCAACGCCGCCGCGTGCGCGCAGGACGTCGGGAAGTTCACCGAGTACCACGACGTGCTGTTCCAGAACCAGCCGGAGGAGACCGACGACGCCTACGGCAGCAACGCCAAGCTGATCGAGCTGGCCGGCAAGGTCGAGGGGCTGGACACCCCCGCCTTCCGCGAGTGCGTCGAGAAGGGGACGCACAACAGCTGGGTGGCCAAATCGCACGAGGCGTTCCGGGCCGGGAACTTCCGCGGCACCCCGACCATCCTGCTGAACGGCAAGGACATCTTCGCCGACCAGGCCAACCCGCTCACCCCGCAGAAGCTGAAGGAGCAGGTCGAGGCCACGGCGAAGGGCACCGCCACCACCGGCGGCGGGAAGGCGTCGGCGTCGCCGTCGGTGCCGACCTCCGGATCCTCCGCCTCCGGGTCCTCCGCCTCCGCTTCCGCCTCGCCGGGGTCGCGGGCGAAGGGCTCCGGCAGCAGCGGCTCGCGGACGGGCGCCTCCCCCGCGGCGGCGACGGGGACGGCTGGTCAGGGGTGACGCACGGCCCGATGGAACGAGACGCTCCGGTCCGGGAGCGCCGTGCACGCCAGGTGTCGATTTGATGGCAGCTTGCCGGGCGGGTTGCGGTCCGCACCGCCCGGCAAGGTAGCGTCGGTCCTGCCATGGAACTTGCCTACATCCCCAGTCCGTCGACCGGCGTGGTCCACCTCGGACCGATCCCGCTGCGCGGCTACGCGTTCTGCATCATCATCGGTGTCTTCGTCGCCGTCTGGCTCGGCAACAAGCGCTGGATCGCACGCGGCGGAAAGCCGGGCACGGTCGCGGACATCGCCGTGTGGGCGGTCCCGTTCGGCCTGGTCGGCGGCCGCCTGTACCACGTGATCACCGACTACCAGCTGTACTTCGGCGAGGGCCGCAACTGGGTCGACGCCTTCAAGATCTGGGAGGGCGGCCTCGGCATCTGGGGCGCGATCGCGCTGGGCGCGCTCGGCGCCTGGATCGGCTGCCGCCTGCGCGGCATCCCGCTGCCGGCCTGGGCCGACGCCCTGGCCCCCGGCATCGCCCTGGCCCAGGCCATCGGCCGCTGGGGCAACTGGTTCAACCAGGAGCTCTACGGGCGCGCCACCGACCTCCCGTGGGCGGTGAAGATCAGCGACGGTGCCAACCGGGTCGCCGGCACCTACCACCCGACCTTCCTGTACGAGTCGCTGTGGTGCCTCGGCGTCGCCGGGCTCGTGCTGTGGGCCGACAAGCGGTTCAAGCTCGGCCACGGACGGGCCTTCGCCCTGTACGTCGCCGCGTACTGCGTGGGACGCAGCTGGATCGAGTACATGCGGGTCGACGAGGCCCACCACATCCTCGGCGTCCGGCTGAACGTGTGGACCTCGATCATCGTCTTCCTGCTGGCCGTGACCTACTTCGTGCTCTCCGCGAAGCTGCGTCCGGGCCGCGAGACGGTCGTCGAGCCCGAGCGAGGCCCCTCCGGGGACGCCGCGGCGAAGGCCGGGGCCGCGAACGCCGGGGAAGCGAAGACCCCCGGGGCGAAGACCGCGCAGGCCACGGGCACGGACCCGAAGGCGGCCGCCGAGAAGGCTGCGGACCCGAAGGCCGCCGGGGCCGAGGCCGGCGCCGCCGAGCCCGCCGAGGCGGCGGCTCCGGCCGCGAACGCCGGGGACGCCCAGCCCGGGGCCAAGAAGCTCTGACCCGGTCCGGCCAAGCCGTCGGGTAGCACACCGCCGAGAGGGGGGGGGGGCCGCGCCGGGGGGGGCCCCCCCCCCGGTGGGGGGGGGGGGGGGGGGCCGCGCCCCCCCCAGGAGGA
>NZ_JBHWJJ010000060.1:0-42741 GCF_042732005.1 Streptomyces sp. NPDC059851
TGTGGGAGAGTAGGACGCCGCCGAACAATCATTGCGGGAAGCCCCGCACCAGCCCCTTCTGGGGGTTCGGTGCGGGGCTTTTCTGCGTTCACGGGACGTACGTGTAGACGCCGCTGTAGACGCGGGCCGTGTCCGATGCCGTGATCCGCGTGCCGGCTGAGGGGCGCGATCGCCTTGCGGTCATTGCCGAGTCCCGCGGTACGTCCATTCGAGCCCTGGTTCAGGAGTTCGCCGAAAGCATGCTGACCGACGAGGAGAGGCGGGAACGGGCGGAGCAGACCCGCGCCTACCTTGCGAAGCACTTTGGGTTCGAGGTGACCGACGAGGAGAGCGCTGCCATGGGGCGCAAGCTGCGGGAGGCATTTGCACAGCTGCGGGCCGATGCCGCGTGATCGACCACCATCTCGTCCTCGACACCGGGGCGCTGCTTGCCCTGGCTGGCAATCGCCAGGTGTCGGTACTGATCCACCGGGCCCGCTTTGAGCCGGCGGCCCGTTTATGGGTGCCTGTCCTGTCGCTCCTGGAGGCGGAGAAGGAGATGTCAGGGCTCACCGAGCACGCCGGCCAGCTCGACGTCCTCCACACCGTCGACTTTGACCATCCCGCTGCGCTGACCGTGGCGCGGCTCGGGCAGGAGGGGGTATCGGCAGGGATCGCCGCCGCGATCCACGCGGCACGGAAACTGCCGGAATGGGGTGCGGACTCACTCGTTGCCACCTTCGAGCCCAAGGCATACCAAGACCGCGGTGTGGTGGTGTTCGACCTCAACCGCTGATGCCGGCCGTCGGCAGTCAGAGGCGGCCTGCGGCCTTGAGGGACAGGTACGCGTCGGCCAAGGACGGGGCCAAGGCGTCCGGAGCGGCGTCGACCACGTGGACGCCGTGGCGGGCCAGCTGGTCAGCGGTGCGCCGGCGCTGGGCCTGGGTCTGGGCGGCGGCAGCCGCCCCGTAGACCGCGTCCAGCGTGCCGCGGGACCGGGTCATCTCCGCGATGTGCGGGTCGGCGACCGAGGCCAGCAGGACCGTGTGGCGCTGCGTGAGCCGGGGCAGGAGCGGCAGCAGGCCCTCTTCGACCGGGGCGGCGTCCAAGCTCGTCAGGAGGACCACCAGGGAGCGGCGGGGGGCGTTGCGCAGGACGGTCGAGACGAGGGTGCGGGCGTCGGTCTCGACGAGCTCCGGTTCCAGGGTGGCCATGGCGTTGACGAAGGCCGGGAGGACGTCTCCGGCCGACCGGCCCTGGACCTGGGCGCGGGGACGGCGGTCGTGGGCCAGCAGGTCCACGCGGTCCCCGGCCCGGGAGGCCAGGGCCGCGAGCAGCAGGGCCGCGTCCAGGGCCGCGTCCAGGCGGGGGGCGTCCCCGACACGGCCCGCGGAGGTCCGGCCGGTGTCCAGGCAAATCAGGATGTGCCGGTCGCGTTCCGGGCGCCAGGTCCGGACGGCGACCTTGTCCTGGCGGGCGGTGGCCCGCCAGTCGATGGAGCGGGTGTCGTCGCCGGGGACGTAGTCGCGGAGGCTGTCGAACTCGGTGCCCTCACCGCGGGTCAGCAGGCTCGTGCGGCCGTCCATCTCCCGCAGGCGGGCCAGCCGCGAGGGGAGGTGCTTGCGGCTGGTGAACGGCGGCAGGACGCGGACCGTCCACGGGACCGTGTGGGTGCCCTGGCGGGCGAGCAGACCGAGCGGGCCGTAGGAGCGGATCGTGACGCGGTCGGCCCGGCGGTCGCCGCGGCGGGTCGGCAGCAGGCGGGTGGTCAGGCGGCGGCGTTCCCCGGGAGGGATGCGCACGGTGTGCCGGGACGCCTGCTGTTCCGTGCCCGGGAGCCAACTGCTGGGGGGCCAGGCGTCGCGGATGCGGGCGCGCAGGAGGCGCGAGCCGGGGTTGGTGACGGTCAGGTGGACCTCCGCCGGATCGCCGAGGCGCACCGTGGTGTCGCCGGAGCGGGCGAGGGCCAGGCGGCGGACCGGGGCCGCGAGGGCGTAGTCGACCGCGCAGGCGACGGCGAGGGGGGCGTTGACCGCGAGGATTCCCGTCCAGCTCGGTTCGAGGATGCCGACGGGGATGCTGCCGAGGGCCGCCAGCAGGGCGGCGCGTCCGGTGGGGGCGGCCATCAGCGGGGAACGGGGACGTGGGACAGGATCGCGGTGAGGACGGCGTCGGCGGTGACGCCCTCCATCTCGGCCTCGGGGCGCAACTGGACGCGGTGACGCAACGTCGGCAGGGCCAGGGCCTTGACGTCGTCGGGGGTGACGTAGTCGCGGCCGGTCAGCCAGGCCCAGGCGCGGGAGGCGGCCAGCAGGGCGGTCGCGCCGCGCGGGGATACGCCGAGGGTGAGGGAGGGCGACTCGCGGGTGGCGCGGCAGACGTCGACGACGTACCCGGCGATCTCGGGGGAGACGGCGACGGCGGCGACCGCGTCCCGGGCGGCCTCCAGCTCGGCCGCTCCGGCGACCGGACGGATGCCGGCGGCACGCAGGTCGCGCGGGTTGAAGCCGGCGGCGTGGCGGGTCAGGACGCCGATCTCGTCCTCGCGGGAGGGGAGCGGGACGTTCAGTTTGAGGAGGAAGCGGTCCAACTGGGCTTCCGGCAGGGGGTAGGTGCCCTCGTACTCGACCGGGTTCATGGTGGCGGCGACGAGGAAGGGGTCGGGCAGGCGGCGGGGGGTGCCGTCGACGGTGACCTGGCGCTCCTCCATGGCCTCCAGGAGGGCCGCCTGGGTCTTGGGCGGGGTGCGGTTGATCTCGTCGGCGAGGAGGAGGTTGGTGAAGACCGGGCCGTTCTGGAACGAGAACTCGGAAGTGCGGGCGTCGTAGACGAGCGAGCCGGTGACGTCGCTGGGCATCAGGTCCGGGGTGAACTGGACGCGCTTCGTGTCCAGGTCGAGGGAGGCGGCCAGAGCCCGTACCAGGAGGGTCTTGGCGACGCCGGGGACGCCTTCGAGGAGGACGTGGCCGCGGCACAGCAGGGCCACCACGAGACCGGTGACGGCCGGGTCCTGGCCGACGACGGCCTTCCCGATCTCGGTGCGGATCGCCTCCAGCGAGGAGCGGGCGCTGTCCGTGGTGGCCGTCATGAGGTGCGGACCTCTCTTTCGAGATCGTCGAGGTGGTCGGCGAGCGCGACGAGTGCGGCGTCGCCGGCTGGGGTGGTGCCGAAGAGGAGGGCGGTCAGGTCCCGGCCGGCGGGGTCCGCGAGGCGGGCGGCGACGGCGGGGACGAGGGTCGCGGGGTCGTGGGTGTGGGCGGACGGCACGCCGACCAGCGCGGCGAGGCGTTCGCGGGAGGCGGCGCGCAGCACGGTGGCGGCGCGGTCGCGGGCGCCGGTCCTGCGGTAGAGGCGGGCGCGGCCCTCGGTGGCCTCGGATGCGCGGACGGCGACGGGCAGCCGCTCGGTGACGAGGGGGCCGAGGCGGCGGGCGCGCCAGAGGGCGGCGAGGGCGGCGGCGACGAACAGCTGGAGGAGGGCCCAGTGCCAGCCGGCCGGGATCAGTTCGAGGAAGGACTTCTCCTCGGCTTCGCCGTCCTGGAGCTCTGCGAGGGAGGGCAGGTACCAGACCAGGTCGGGGCGGCTGCCCAGGAGCTGGAGGGCGAGGGAGGCGTTGCCCTCGCGGGCGAGGTCCTCGTTGAGCAGGACGTGCTCGGAGCCGAGGAGGACGGTGTCGCCGCCGGTGGTGGAGGGCAGGACGAGGACCGTCGGGTGGCCGCCGCTGGGGTAGCAGGCGGTGGCCCCGGCCGTGGTGGTGCCGTAGCGGAGGCCGTCGCCGGTGTCGGCCGGGCCGGCGGTGGTCGCGGCGCTCAGGGAGCAGCTGGGAGCGAGGGTGCGCTCGTGGGCCCTTCCGGCGGTGCGGACCGCGGGGGCCAGGTCGTCCAGGGCGGCGGTGCCGGGGGCGAGGAGGACGGTGCGGCCGCCGGAGAGGTCGATGGCGGAGCGGATGCTGCGCAGCTGCCGGTCGCCGAGCAGGTTCGGGTCGGTGACCAGGAGGGTGGTGCGGGGGCCGGCGGCTGCCGCGGCGTCCTCGGCGGTGGTGACGACGCGGGTGGCCACGCCGCGGGCGCGCAGCAGCTCGGCCACGGCGCGGCTGCCCTCGGGGCCGGGAGAGCGGGGATCGAGGCGGCCCTGGTGGGTGCCCGAGGAGAGGGCGGCGAGGATGATCCCGGCGGTGAGGAGGACGGCCAGGGCGAGGAGGAAGCCGCGGGCGCGGCGCCACACGGCCGCGGGAGTGGCTCCGGTGGCTCCGGTGGGCATGCCGGGCCGGGCCGTGGGGGTGTCGGGGGTGTCCGTGGCGCCGCTGCCGGCCGGCGCCGCTGCCGGGTTCGGGGTGGGGGCGGTCATGCCGGGGGTCCCGTCAGGAGCGGCTTCGTACGGGCCAGGGTGAGGTCGAGGGTGCGCAGGCGGGCGTAGGTGTCGGCGTCGGCGGTGCGGCCGCCGTAGGTGACGTCGTCGAAGGTGCGGGCCGCGGCGTGCAGGTCCGCGGCGTGGCCGGGCAGGGCGCGGGCCGCCTCGGCGGCGGCCTCGTCGGCGGTGCGGCCGGGGCGGGGGTCGAGGAGGGTGCGTTCTTCGAGGGAGCGGACGATGGCGCGCATGCGCTCCTGGACGGCGTCCTTCCAGCGGCCTGCGGCGGCGTGGGCGTCGGCGGTGGTGCGGTGGTCATCGGCGCTCGCCGGGCCGTCGTCGAAGAGGGCGGCCCGGTCGGTGGCGGTCCGGCGGGGGGTGCCGAGCCGCCACCACAGGGCGGCGAGGGCGAGCGCGGCCAGGACGGCGACGGCGACCAGGCCGAAGGTTCCGCCCGGGGAGGTGCTCCCGGCCCGGTCGAAGAGGTCGCCGAGCCACTCCCAGAAGCGGTCCAGGGCGCGCTGGAGCAGTCCGGGGTCGTCCTGGTGGTAGATCTGCTTCGACAGCTCGCGTTCGGCCGCCTCGCGGGCGGGCTCGCGCGGTGTCGTCACCGGCGGTGTCGGCTCTCCCCGGAGGAGCGCCGCGGTGCGTGTGATGAGGTCCCCCCTCCCCGTCATCGCCGGGTCAGCCGCCCGTGGGCGGTGCCGTCGGGTCCGTGCCGTAGTCCTCCAGGCCGGCGGCGCGGGCGAGCTCCAGGTCGAGGGCCTCGCGGCGGATGCGCTGGTCGACGTAGAGCAGGACGGTGACGCCGGACTGCATGGGCAGGGTGATGGTCTGGGCGAGGACCGAGGCGACGGCGAGGACGACCAGGAAGGTCCAGTCGTCCATGATCGAGCCGTCCTCGAAGCCGCTGAGCCCGGTGCCGGAGAGGACGATGCCGAGGGCGCCCAGCGGGTAGATGATCACCATGGAGACGACGGTGGTGATGATCGTGGTGAGGGCGGTGATGCCGAAGATGCGCCACCAGGAGCCGTGGACGAGCTTGGAGGAGCGCCGCAGGGCGGTGGTGATGCTGCTCTTTTCCAGCATCAGGGCGGGCGAGGCCAGGCTGAACTTGATCGCCAGCCAGATCAGCAGCGGGAAGACGACCAGGGCGCTGAGCAGGGCGAGGCCGGTGCTGCGGGCGAGGAAGGCGGGCAGCAGCAGCACGACGACCAGGACGGCCGCGCCGAGGCCGAGCAGCAGGGTCAGGCCGACCAGGTGCAGCAGCCGGGGGCGGGCGTCGCGCCAGGCTTCGGCGATGGTGGAGCCGCGGCCCAACACCGCCCGACTGAAGATCATCGTGAGGAGGGCGGTGGCCAGGATGCCGCCGACGAACTGCACGAACAGGGTGGCGCTGCTGCTCAGCAGGCTGGTGCCCATGGCGTCGAGGAACCCGGCGGCGCCCGGTTCGGCGGCGGGGTCCGGGGCGGGCAGGTCGGCCAGCGCGTACTTCTTCAGCAGCAGGTCGACGACCTGCACGAGCGTGGCGACGACGAGGGAGATCGACAGGACCGAGCGCCACTGGCGGCGCATGGTGGCGACGGCGCCGTCGAGGATCTCGCCCATGTCGAGGGGCCGCAGCGGGATGACGCCCGGCTTGGCGGCCGGGGGCTTGCCCCAGTAGCCGGGACCGCCGGGGGAGCCGTACTGGCTGCCGTACGGGGGCTGCCCGGTGGCGGGGCCCGCCGACGAGGCCCAGCTGCGCGGGGCGGGCTGCTGCGGGGCCGGGGCGGGCCGGGGCGGCTCGGATGCGCCGGGGCTCTGCCAGGCGCCGGGCGGAGGCTGCTCGGCGGCCCACTTCTGACCCCCGGCGGGAGGCCGCGCGGTGTCGCCCTGCTGCGGGTCCTGGCCCGGCTGCCGGCCCTCGCCCTGCTGCTGACCGTCGGGGGCGCCAGGCCGCTCACCGTCGGACGGGGAGGGTCCGGGCACGGCCCGGCCCGGAGAGTCGTTCATCGTCGCTCCTTCACGTGCACCTGGTGGGGCGGGGGCGCTGGTCGGCTGCCATCGTGCCACGTGGGAACGGTGTGCGGGCCGGCCGTCCCCCCGATCTGCGCCGGTCCGCCTTCAATTGTCGCCCGAGTTCGGGGCAGACTGGTCGGTGTGCTCCCCACGCAGGTTCGAGGGTCGATTTCCAGCCTTTTTGGCTGTGGGACAGCTCACCGCCGGGTAACGATTGGCTAATGGGATGATGTCAAGCATGAAGGGACGCGTCCTTGTCGTCGACGACGACACCGCACTGGCCGAGATGCTCGGCATCGTGCTGCGTGGAGAAGGTTTTGAGCCGTCGTTCGTAGCGGACGGTGACAAGGCACTGGCTGCCTTCCGGGAGGCGAAGCCGGACCTGGTGCTGCTGGACCTCATGCTGCCCGGCCGGGACGGCATAGAGGTGTGCCGGCTGATCCGGGCCGAGTCCGGCGTGCCGATCGTGATGCTCACCGCCAAGAGCGACACCGTGGACGTCGTCGTGGGCCTGGAGTCCGGGGCCGACGACTACATCGTCAAGCCGTTCAAGCCGAAGGAGCTGGTGGCCCGCATCCGGGCCCGCCTGCGCCGGTCGGAGGAGCCCGCGCCCGAGCAGCTCACCATCGGTGACCTGGTCATCGACGTGGCCGGGCACTCGGTCAAGCGGGACGGCACTTCCATCGCGCTGACCCCGCTGGAGTTCGACCTGCTGGTCGCGCTCGCGCGCAAGCCCTGGCAGGTCTTCACCCGTGAGGTGCTGCTGGAACAGGTGTGGGGCTACCGGCACGCCGCCGACACCCGCCTGGTCAACGTGCACGTGCAGCGGCTGCGCTCCAAGGTCGAGAAGGACCCGGAGCGCCCCGAGATCGTCGTGACGGTGCGTGGTGTCGGCTACAAGGCAGGACCGAGCTGACGTGAAGCCCGGCAGGTCGCGCGGCGGCTCCCGGTGGGGGGCCCTGCGGGCCGGCCGGCTGCTCCAGGACGGAGCGCCCGGCGGGCCCGTGCTGCGGCTGTTCGTACGACTGGTGCGCCGGCCGTTGCTTCCGGCTGTCCGGCTGTGGCGGCGCAACATCCAGCTGAGGGTGGTCGCCGCGACGATGCTGATGTCGCTGGCCGTGGTGCTGGCGCTCGGCTTCGTCGTCATCGCGCAGGTCAGCAAGGGCCTCCTCGACGCCAAGGAGGAGGCCGCGCAGAGCCAGGCCGCGGGCGGTTTCGCGGTCGCGCAGGAGAAGGCCAACACGCCCGCGACCGTGGACGGGCCCGACGTCACCGACAACAAGGTGGGCCGGGACGCCAGCACCTGGATGAACTCGCTGGTCAAGCAGCTCGCCAGTGGCGGTCAGACCGCGTTCGAGGTGGTCGCCCTCGGAGTCGGCAACGGCTCCGGTGCCGCGACGACGGGTGCGGCCCCGGGCACCGGCACGCAGCCGGGCGGGGCCGGCGCGTCCGGCGTCAAGGGGGCCCGCGCCTCCGGCAACGTCGACCCGACCGCGAGCATCCCGCCGCAGCTGCGCAAGGCCGTCAACCACGCCACCGGCACGTTCAAGACGTTCTCGCAGATCAAGTACACGGACGGGGCCGGCGACAAGTCGCCCGAGCCCGCGCTGGTCGTGGGCAAGCGGCTCACCGACATCAACGGTGACCCGTACGACCTGTACTACCTCTTCCCGCTGACGCAGGAGGAGGAGTCACTCAACCTGGTCAAGTCGACGATCGCCACCGCCGGGTTGTTCGTCGTGGTGCTGCTCAGCGCCATCGCCTGGCTCGTCGTGCGGCAGATCGTGACCCCGGTGCGGATGGCCGCGGGCATCGCCGAGCGGCTGTCGGCCGGGCGGCTCCAGGAGCGGATGAAGGTCACCGGCGAGGACGACATCGCGCGCCTGGGCGAGGCCTTCAACAAGATGGCGCAGAACCTCCAGGTCAAGATCCAGCAGCTGGAGGACCTGTCGCGGATGCAGCGCCGCTTCGTCTCCGACGTGTCGCACGAGCTGCGCACGCCGCTGACGACCGTCCGCATGGCCGCCGACGTCATCCACGACGCCCGGGTCGACTTCGACCCGGTGACCGCCCGCTCCGCCGAGCTGCTCGCCGGTCAGCTGGACCGCTTCGAGTCGCTGCTGGCCGACCTGCTGGAGATCAGCCGGTTCGACGCGGGCGCCGCTGCGCTGGAGGCCGAACCCATCGACCTGCGCGACGTGGTCCACCGGGTCGTCGAGGGCGCCGAACCGCTCGCCGAGCACAAGGGCACCCGGATCCGGGTCCTCGGCGACACCCAGCCGGTGATCGCCGAGGCCGACGCCCGGCGCGTGGAGCGGGTGCTGCGCAACCTCGTCGTCAATGCCGTGGAGCACGGCGAGGGCCGTGACGTGGTGGTCCGGCTCGCGTCCGCGGGCGGGGCCGTCGCCATCGCCGTGCGCGACTACGGCGTCGGCCTCAAGCCCGGCGAGGCCACCCGGGTCTTCAACCGCTTCTGGCGGGCGGACCCGGCGCGGGCCCGCACCACCGGCGGCACCGGCCTCGGCCTGTCCATCGCCGTCGAGGACGCCCGGCTGCACGGCGGCTGGCTCCAGGCCTGGGGCGAGCCGGGCGGCGGCTCCCAGTTCCGCCTGACCCTGCCGCGTACCGCCGACGAGCCGCTGCGGGGCTCCCCGATCCCGCTGGAGCCCGAGGACTCGCGGGCCAACCGGGCCAGGGCCGCGGCCGACGCGGCCGCCTCCGGTTCCGGCTCCGCCGCGGGCGGGCCGCGGGACGGCTCCGGTACGGGTCCGGCCGGCTCCGGGCCGCAGGGCGCCGGGGCCAACCGGGCCCAGGCCCCGGCCCGGCCCGACATCGCGGCGATACCGCCGCGGTCCGCCGTCGCCGGCGCGGTACCGGTGCCCGCCGACCCGACCGCCCTGCCGGGGAACGGGGCCCGTGTCGTGGCCCGGCCGGCCGACCAGGCAGCACAGGAGGATGGAGCAGGTGGACGCTGAGTCCGTACGCGCAGCCAGGGACGGCCGCGGGGCGGCGGCACGGGTGGGTGCCCGGGCGCGGGCCCGGGCGGCCGCGGGCTGTGCAGCCGGCGCGGGCGCGCTGCTGCTCGCCGGCTGCGCGTCGATGCCCGACAGCGGGGAGATCCGGGAGGTCCGGGCCTCGCAGGGCGTCGACTCGCAGGTGCGGGTGTTCGGCGTGCCGCCGGCCGACAAGGCGAGCCCGACGGACATCGTCGACGGCTTCCTGGAGGCCATGACCAGCGATGATCCGCAGCTGCAGACCGCCCGGAAGTACCTCACCGAGGACGCGGCGAAGAACTGGAAGCCCGGCGCGGCCGTCACCGTCCTCTCGGCGGGCATCGACCGGTTCTCCGTGCAGGGCGAGAAGGACCCGGCAGGTCCCCGCTTCAAGATGACCGGCAAGATGCTCGCGACGGTGGACGAGCGCAGCGCGTACCAGCCGGACACGACCGGCGGCCGCTACGAGGAGTTCCTGCAACTGGTGCAGGAGAACAAGCAGTGGCGGATCGCGACGCCGCCGAAGAGCCTGGTCCTCAGCGAGTCCGACTTCCAGCGCATCTACATGCCCGTCAACAAGTACTACTTCGCGGGCGGCACGCTCGTGGCGGACCCGGTGTACGTGCGCCAGCGCAGCGACCCCGACTCGCGGATGGACCCCACGACGCAGACGGTGCAGTCGCTGCTGGCCGGCCCGTCCAAGTGGCTGGGGCCGGTGGTCAGTTCGAGCTTCCCGGCCGGTACGGAGCTGCGGGAGGGCACCAAGTCCCTCGCGTACGACGGGCAGAACACGTTGCGGGTGCCGCTGAACAAGGCGGCCGACGACGTGGCGCAGCCGCAGTGCCAGAAGATGGCCACTCAACTGATGTTCACCGTCAAGGACCTGACGGCGTCCCGGCTGGACCGGGTCGAGGTGCTGCGCGAGGACCGCTCCTCGCTGTGCTCGGTGACCGAGGCGGGCGCCGCGGGCATCGCGCACCGGGTCCCGAGCCCCGACCACCAGTACTACGTCGACGCCGACCACCGGCTCGTGCGGATGAAGCTCGACGTGAACAGCGAGGACCAGCAGTACCGGCCGGAGCCGGTGCCGGGGCCGCTGAACCCGCCCGGCGCCGCCGGAGCCCCCGCCTTCAAGGTCGGTTCCGCGGCTGTGAGCTACGACGAGAAGCGCGCGGCGGTGGTGTCGGAGGACGGGCACGCGCTGCACCTGGTGAGTCTGACGACGGCGGGGCCGATGCCGCAGCCGGTGCTGACCGGCAAGGGCGCCAAGCCGAACGGGCTGACGACGCCGAGCTGGGACGCGGCGGGCGACCTGTGGGTCGCGGACCAGGACCCGCAGAACGCGGCGCTGTACCGGGTGCCCGCGGGTGCCGCGGCCGCGCAGAAGATCGACGTGGCCGGGCTGGACGGCGGGCGGATCACCGCGCTCAAGGCCTCCCCGGACGGGGTGCGGATCGCGCTGCTGGTGCAGAAGGACAACCGCAAGCGCCTGTACATCGGGCGGATCGAGCGGCCCGGGGGCGGCAAGACCGACCAGCCGGGTGCGGTGTCGGTGCGCGAGCTGCGCCCGGCCGCGCCGCAGATGGCGGACGTGACGGCGCTGAGCTGGGCGCCGCGGGGCCGGCTGCTGGTCGTGGGCCGGGAGAGCGGCGGGGTCGTGCAGGCCCGCTACATGCTGGCGGACGGGTCGATGGTCGCGGCGAGCCTGCCCGGGGCGGCCGGGCTGGTCGCGGTCGCGGCGACGGAGGACGAGCGGAAGCCGGTCGTGGCCGCTTCGCAGGACGACGGGATCGTGTGGCTGCCGCCGGGGGCGCAGTGGCGCACGGTGGCGGCGGGCGGCAAGGCCCCCGTGTACCCGGGCTGACCCGTGTCCCCGGGTGGCGGACCCCGGCTGGGCCCCGGCCCGGTCGGGGTTCTTCCGTTGTCCACAGGTGTGGCGGGACCTCGGGGCGGCCGGGCACATTGAGGGGATGTGGGGGTGGTGGCAGGAGCTCGCCGGGCTGGTGCTGCCGGCGGCCTGTGCCGGCTGCGGGGCGGCCCGCGCGGTGCTGTGCGCTGCCTGCGGGCGGGCGCTGGACGGCGGTGCGGCGGCCCCGGTACGGCCCTCCGGGCGGCCGCGGGGGCTGCCCCCGGTGTACGGGGCCGCGGTGTACGAGGGCGCCGTACGGGCCGTCGTCCTCGCGCACAAGGAGCGCGGGGCGCTGGCGCTGGCGGGGCCGCTCGGGTCGGCTCTGGCGGCGGCCGTCGCCGCGGGCGACGCGGCCGCGGGCGCGGCCGGTGGCGGTGCGGTCGGCGGCGGTGCGGTCCGGTCCTGGGCGGAGGGGCCCGCGGGGGTGGTGTTGGTGCCGGTCCCCTCGGCGCGCCGGCAGGTACGGGCGCGGGGGCACGACCCGGTGCGCAGGATCGCGCTGGCGGCCGCGGGGCGGCTGCGGCGGGCCGGTGCCCCCGCACGGGTGGCGTCCGTGTTGCACCAGGTGCGGCCGGTGGCCGACCAGGCGGGGCTCGGGGCGCGGGAGCGGTGGGAGAACCTGGCCGGGGCGCTGGGGGTGCGCAGGGGCGGTGCGCTGTCCGTGGCCGGGGCCCGGATCGTTCTGGTGGACGACGTGATCACGACGGGGGCCACGCTCGCTGAGGCGTCGCGGGCGCTGCGGGCGGCCGGGCTCGGGCCGGTGGCCGGGGCGGCCGTGGTGGCCGCACCGCCCCGGTCTTTTCGTACGAATCCGGTCGTCTACCCGGACAGAGCAACACTCTTGTGAATAGATTTGGAACTGATGGGGAAGGCGCATCGTTGCAGGTAACGAGAGGGACTGAACACCTGAACGGAGGTACGTTCCGGTAGCGGGTGCCGACAACCGGCATGGAGAGATATGTTCGGTTGTGAGGAACTGGCGACCCTGGGAACTCGCATCGGATCGCACGTTTCACAGTTGCTTGAAACTTCGTGTCAGAGACTGTCTCTCGACTCCGAAGTCGGTGGGGTGTAGATCTTGCCGATGGGGGAGGAGGAGGTGAAAGTCGCCAAGTCCGAGGCTCCGGCGAACACCGGAGCCTGGTGCGAAAGGGAGACGCTTCGCCTTTCGGAGGCGGGGCTATCCGGGAACGGAGTTCTGCGTGGACATCGTCGTCAAGGGCCGCAAGACCGAGGTGCCCGAGCGGTTCCGCAAGCACGTTGCGGAGAAGCTCAACGTGGACAAGATCCAGAAGTATGACGGCAAGGTCATCAGCATGGATGTCGAGGTGTCCAAGGAGCACAACCCGCGACAGGCCGACCGTTCCGACCGTGTCGAGATCACGCTGCGTTCGCGCGGGCCGGTGATCCGTGCCGAGGCCGCAGCGGCCGACCCGTACGCGGCGCTGGATCTGGCGCACGAGAAGCTCGAGGCCCGGCTGCGCAGGCAGCACGACAAGCGCGCCACCCGCCGCGGTAGCGGCAGGCTTTCGGCGGCCGAGGTCGCCGACGCGGTACCGGACGCCGCGACCCTCAACGGGCACGGCATGCCGGTGTCCGACGAGGAGGCGGACGCGATTCCCACGACCCGGATCGGGTCGCTGGAGGTACAGGGCGAAGGACCGCTCATCGTCCGCGAGAAGACGCACTCGGCGTCCCCCATGTCGCTCGACCAGGCTCTGTACGAGATGGAGCTGGTCGGCCACGACTTCTATCTGTTCGTCGATTCCGAGACGAAGATGCCGAGCGTCGTCTACCGGCGTCACGGCTACGACTACGGCGTGATCCACCTCAACTCCGACCAGGCCTCCAGCACGGATGAGCCCGGTCCGGGAGGTGCGGGCGGAGCGCTGGGCGGCTGACGCCCGTCGGGTTTCCGTGCGGTGCCCCTGCCGGACGCGCGTGTCCGGCAGGGGCATCCCTGTGACCGGATATGCGCCAGGCGTCCGCCCGGAGACACCCGGAGACCACCGGCGGGCGGCGCGGGCATGGAATCATGGCGGGCAGTCAACCGGCGGGTGCGTCCGCAGGGTTGGCCGGCAGCTCGGCACATGCAGGGGGAGGAACGATGGCGGACGGTTTCGAGCCGGTGCGCGAGGACGAGGGCGGCGGCGAGCCGATCCGGGTGCTCGTCGTCGACGACCACGCCCTGTTCCGGCGCGGGCTGGAGATCGTCCTCGCCCAGGAGGAGGACATCCAGGTCGTCGGGGAGGCCGGGGACGGCGCGGAGGCCGTGGACAAGGCGGCGGACCTGCTGCCGGACATCGTGTTGATGGACGTGCGGATGCCCCGGCGGGGCGGGATCGAGGCGTGCACGTCGATCAAGGAGGTCGCCCCCTCCGCGAAGATCATCATGCTGACGATCAGCGACGAAGAGGCGGACCTCTACGACGCGATCAAGGCGGGTGCCACCGGCTACCTGCTGAAGGAGATCTCCACGGACGAGGTGGCCACGGCGATCCGCGCGGTGGCCGACGGCCAGTCGCAGATCAGCCCGTCGATGGCGTCGAAACTCCTCACCGAGTTCAAGTCCATGATCCAGCGGACGGACGAGCGCCGGCTGCTGCCCGCGCCCCGGCTCACCGACCGCGAGGTGGAGGTGCTCAAGCTCGTCGCGACCGGGATGAACAACCGGGACATCGCCAAGGAGCTGTTCATCTCCGAGAACACGGTGAAGAACCACGTCCGCAACATCCTGGAGAAGCTGCAGCTGCACTCCAGGATGGAGGCCGTCGTGTACGCGATGCGCGAGAAGATCCTCGAAATCCGCTAGCCGGCCGCACCCGCGCCGAGCGCGGCCAGCTCCGCGGTCACGGCGGCGGCCTCCGCCGCGCTGCTCGCGCGCTCGACGCGGACCGTGTCGCAGCCGACCCAGGAGGCCGCCTCGCGCAGGGCCTCGGCCATGGGACGGGCGGCCTTCGGGGTGGTCAGGGAGAGCTGCCGGGCCACCAGCGTGCTGCCCTCGCGGGCCGGGTCGACCCGGCCCTGGAGCCGGCCGCCGGTGAGCAGCGGCATCGCGAAGTAGCCGTGTATCCGCTGCGGCTTGGGGACGTACGCCTCCAGCTTGTGGCTGAAGCCGAAGATCCGCTCGGTGCGCGGGCGGTCCCAGACCAGGGAGTCGAAGGGGGAGAGCAGGGTCGTCCGGTGCCGGCCGCGCGGGACCGCGGCCAGGGCCTCCGGGTCGGCCCAGGCCGGCTTGCCCCAGCCCTCGACCTCCACCGGTACCAGCCCGGAGTCGGCGACCACAGCGTCGAACTGCTCGCCCTTGATCCGGTGGTAGTCCGCGATGTCCGCGCGGGTGCCCACGCCGAGCGACCTGCCGGCCAGCGAGACCAGGCGTCGCAGGCACTCGCCGTCGTCCAGGTCGTCGTGGAGCAGCTCGTCCGGCACCGCCCGCTCGGCCAGGTCGTAGACCCGCTTCCAGCTCCTGCGCTCGGTGCACACGACGTCGCCCGTGTCCAGCAGCCACTCCACCGCGATCTTGGTCTCGGACCAGTCCCACCACGGGCCGCCGTTCTTCGCGCCGCCGAGTTCGGTGGAGGTGAGCGGACCCTCGGCCTTCAGCCGGTCCAGGACCAGCCGGCAGGAGGCCTCCCGGTCCTTCATCTCGTGCCAGCGGTAGCCGTGCTCGCGCCGGGCCCGCCGCCGGAAGGCGAAATGCGGCCATTCTTCGATCGGCAGGATGCAGGCCGCGTGCGACCAGTACTCGAAGGCGTGCTGCTCCGTCCAGTACGCCCGCTCGACCGCCCCGCGGCCCACTGCGCCCAGGCGCGCGTACGGGATCAGCTCGTGCGAGCGGGCCAGGACGGAGATGGTGTCCAACTGGACGGCGCCCAGGTGGCGCAGCACCCCGCGCACCCCGCCGCGCCGGTCGGGCGCCCCGAGGAACCCCTGTGCGCGCAGGGCGATTCGGCGTGCTTCGTCGGCGGAGAGCCGGACCGTGGTCGTCATGTCCGCACCCTAGAGGACGCCACTGACAACGGAACCGGCGATCGGGGGTGCGTACGCGGCGGCCACGGGGCGCGCCCCGGGCGCAGGCCCGCCCGCCTGCCCGCCCGTGTCGGCCTGCCCGCCCGTGTCCGCCTCAGGCTCCCGCGGCCGGCGCGGGCAGGTACGGCAACTGCGACTCCAAACCGAGGTCGGCGGGGAGCAGCCCGCCCACCCAGCAGTCACGCCAGGTGCCCCGGACCGGCAGGGCGGCCCGCAGGACGCCCTCCACCCGGAACCCGGTCTTCTCCGCGACCGCCCGGGAGCCGTCGTTGCCGACCTCGGCCCGCCACTCCACCCGCCCGGCGCCGAGCCTGGTGAAGGCCCAGCGGGAGACCGCCGTCACCGCCTCCGTGGCATAGCCGCGGCCGCGGTGCTCCTTCGCCGTCCAGTAGCCCACCTCGTACGCGGCGGGCCCGCGCACGTGCAGCCCGACCGCCCCGAGGAGGCTCCCGGAGCCGGCGGGGCGGACCGCGAAGGAATATTCGGTGTCCTGCCGCCAGCCGGCCGGGGAGATCTCGGAGGTCCAGCCGCGCGCGTGCTCCGGCTCGTACGGCACGGGGACGGCGGTCCAGCGCTGGATGTCGGGGTCCTGGCAGGCCAGGTGGACGGCGTCGGCGTCCGCGGGGGCCCAGGGGCGCAGTACCAGCCGTTCGGTGGCCAGCGAGGTGGGTTCCATGACCGCATTCTGGTGGTGGGGCCCTGGTCGGGCGAGCAGTTTTCGCGCAGGGCGGCACTTTCACCGCCCCCCGTACGTTCTCATTCCGGGCGCATGCCGCCCCGCGGCCATGGCGGACCTCCCGACGCGACCGTGTCCTCGCTTACGATGGCCGGTGCGGTGGGGCCCACCCTCCGTGCCCGCGTACGAACCAGTGCCAGGCCCGACCGGCAAGGAGACAAACCTCGGTGTCCGTCTTCAACAAGCTCATGCGTGCAGGCGAAGGCAAGATCCTGCGCAAACTGCACCGCATTGCGGACCAGGTCAACTCCATCGAAGAGGACTTCGTCAACCTCTCCGACGCCGAGTTGCGGGCGCTCACGGACGAGTACAAGCAGCGCTACCAGGACGGCGAGAGCCTCGACGACCTCCTGCCGGAGGCCTTCGCGACCGTCCGCGAGGCCGCCAAGCGCGTCCTGGGCCAGCGACACTACGACGTCCAGCTGATGGGCGGCGCCGCGCTGCACCTGGGCTACGTCGCGGAGATGAAGACCGGTGAGGGCAAGACCCTCGTCGGCACGCTCCCGGCGTACCTGAACGCGCTGTCCGGCAAGGGCGTGCACCTGATCACGGTGAACGACTACCTGGCCGAGCGCGACTCCGAGATGATGGGCCGCGTCCACAAGTTCCTGGGCCTGTCCGTGGGCTGCATCCTGGCCAACATGACGCCGGCGCAGCGCCGCGAGCAGTACGGCTGCGACATCACCTACGGCACGAACAACGAGTTCGGCTTCGACTACCTGCGCGACAACATGGCGTGGTCGCAGGAGGAGCTGGTGCAGCGCGGGCACAACTTCGCCGTGGTCGACGAGGTCGACTCCATCCTGATCGACGAGGCGCGTACCCCGCTGATCATCTCCGGTCCCGCCGACCAGGCCACGAAGTGGTACGGCGACTTCGCCAAGCTGGTCACCCGCCTCACCAAGGGCGAGCCGGGCAACCCGCTGAAGGGCATCGAGGAGACCGGCGACTACGAGGTCGACGAGAAGAAGCGCACCGTCGGCATCCACGAAGCCGGTGTCTCCAAGGTCGAGGACTGGCTCGGCATCGACAACCTCTACGAGTCGGTCAACACGCCGCTCGTCGGCTACCTGAACAACGCCATCAAGGCGAAGGAACTGTTCAAGAAGGACAAGGACTACGTCGTCATCGACGGCGAGGTCATGATCGTCGACGAGCACACCGGCCGTATCCTCGCCGGCCGCCGCTACAACGAGGGCATGCACCAGGCGATCGAGGCGAAGGAAGGGGTGGACATCAAGGACGAGAACCAGACCCTCGCCACGATCACCCTGCAGAACTTCTTCCGCCTCTACACCAAGCTCTCCGGCATGACCGGTACGGCCATGACCGAGGCCGCGGAGTTCCACCAGATCTACAAGCTGGGCGTCGTGCCGATCCCGACGAACCGGCCCATGCAGCGCAAGGACCAGGCGGACCTGATCTACCGCACCGAGGTCGCCAAGTTCGCGGCCGTGGTCGACGACATCGCGGAGAAGCACGAGAAGGGCCAGCCGATCCTCGTCGGCACCACCTCGGTCGAGAAGTCGGAGTACCTCTCGCGGCAGCTGTCCAAGCGCGGCATCCCGCACGAGGTCCTCAACGCCAAGCACCACGAGCGCGAGGCCGTGATCGTCGCCCAGGCGGGCCGTCGCGGCGCCGTGACGGTCGCCACGAACATGGCCGGCCGCGGTACCGACATCAAGCTCGGCGGCAACCCGGACGACCTCGCCGAGGCCGAGCTGCGCCAGCAGGGCCTGGACCCCGAGGAGCACATCGAGGAGTGGGCGCACGCCCTGCCCGCCGCGCTCCAGCGCGCCGAGGCGGCCGTGAAGGCCGAGTTCGAGGAGGTCAAGGCGCTCGGCGGGCTGTACGTGCTGGGCACCGAGCGGCACGAGTCGCGCCGCATCGACAACCAGCTGCGCGGCCGCTCCGGCCGTCAGGGCGACCCGGGCGAGTCCCGCTTCTACCTGTCGCTGGGCGACGACCTGATGCGCCTGTTCAAGGCGCAGATGGTCGAGCGCGTGATGTCGATGGCGAACGTGCCGGACGACGTGCCGATCGAGAACAAGATGGTGACGCGCGCGATCGCGTCGGCCCAGTCGCAGGTCGAGACCCAGAACTTCGAGACCCGCAAGAACGTCCTGAAGTACGACGAGGTCCTCAACAGCCAGCGCGAGGTCATCTACGGCGAGCGCCGCCGGGTCCTGGAGGGCGAGGACCTGCACGAGCAGGTGCGGTACTTCATGGACGACACGATCGACGCGTACATCGCGGCGGAGACGGTCGAGGGCTTCGCCGAGGAGTGGGACCTGGACCGGCTGTGGGGCGCGTTCAAGCAGCTCTACCCCCTCAAGGTCACCATCGAGGAGCTGGAGGACGCCGCGGGCGACCGCGCCGGCATCACCGCCGAGTTCATCGCGGAGTCCGTCAAGGACGACATCCACGAGCAGTACCAGGCCCGCGAGAAGGCGCTCGGTTCGGACATCATGCGCGAGCTGGAGCGGCGCGTGGTGCTGTCCGTCCTGGACCGCAAGTGGCGCGAGCACCTCTACGAGATGGACTACCTCCAGGAGGGCATCGGTCTGCGCGCGATGGCCCAGAAGGACCCGCTGGTCGAGTACCAGCGCGAGGGCTTCGACATGTTCAACGCCATGATGGAGGGCATCAAGGAGGAGTCGGTCGGCTACCTGTTCAACCTGGAGGTCCAGGTCGAGCAGCAGGTCGAGGAGGTCCCGGTGCAGGAGGCCGCCCCGGCGGTGGCCCCCGGCCCGCGCCCGGAGATCCGCGCCAAGGGCCTGGACACCCCGCAGCGCCCGGACCGGCTGCACTTCTCCGCCCCGACGGTGGACGGCGAGGGCGGCGTGGTCGAGGGCGACTTCGAGGCCGAGGAGGGCGACGGCATGACCCGGGCCGAGCGCCGCAAGGCGCAGAAGGCCGCCGGCGGTCGCCGCCGCAAGAAGTAGCCGCTGCTTCAGCAGGGGCATCCCGTCGGGGGCCGGACACCGAGTGCGTGTCCGGCCCCCGGCGGCGTTTCCGGCGCCGGAGTGCTCGACTTTCTTCATGGGCAGGCGAGTTGAGCGACGCCGGGGGCGGCCCCGGTTCGCGCTGCGCTGCGGCGGGCTGCACCTCGTGGTCGAGCGCGTTCCCGTCCGGCTGGTCGCGCTGGGGGCCACGGCCACCGGTACCCGGAGAGGGGTCAGGGCAGCGGGCCGCGGATTTCCACGGCTGCGCAGCGCCAGCGCAGGTCGGGACCCTGCTCCAGGCGGAAGGCCATCGCCGAGATCCGGTCGCCGGTGGCGATGCGGGCGAAGGCCTCGATCACGCCCGGCCCCGGGTGGAAGCGCCCGCAGCGGCGCAGCACCGGGCGCAGGCGGCTGCGCAGGGGGCCCGCCGGGGCCAGGCCCACCAGCTGGTCGTAGGCGGGGCCGACGGTCAGGCCGAGCAGCGAGTGGACGGGGCGCTGGCCGCTGATCACCGCCAGCAGGCGTTCGGCGAACCAGTCGTGGGGCCCGCCCGGGGCCGGTGGGCGGGCCTCCCGCGGGCCGGGCCGGCGCTGGTCGCGGCGCCCCGGGGGCCGGGAGCCGGTCGCGGCCCCCGGCCCGGTCGCCCGCCCCGGCCCGGTCGGCCCGGCCGGCCCCGTGGTCCTGGTCTTCTTGGTCGTCATCGTCGTCCTGGTGCTCATGGCGGTCGTCCCCCATGCGTACGGGCCCTGGCGGTACCGGTCGGTAACTTCGCTGGGGATCTTCTACGGCCGGCCGACACCCTCCGCAACGGACGTGCAGCCGCCCGGCCGGTGCCGTGCCGCTTCACCTATCCGGGTGGCCCCGGGCCGTGGGGGCGGGCGCGCGGGAGCCGGCGGCGAACGTCCCGTGGACGGGATCCGGCGCACCCCGGGCAGCCCGAAGGGGGACCGGGCCGGTCACCGCACGCAGTCTTCCGCCGCCGCTGTGCCACCGTCGTATCCTGAGGGCGTTCCCGACTACCGAAAGCAGCCGGCCATGCGCGTGTACGTCCCCCTGACCCTCCCCGGGCTCGCCGAGGTGCACCAGGCGGGTGAGCTGGGCGGTGCCGCCCTGCGCGCGTACGCCGTCACCCCGGGCCTGCGCGAGTGGTACGTGTCGGACGACATCGAGGAGTTGGAGTACGCCGCCCTCGGCCGGGCCGCCACGGCCTCCTTGCGGATGCTGGCCGAGGACCCCGCCGCCCCGCGCAAGCGCGTCGTCGTCGCCTTCGACGTGGCCGACGGGGCCGTCACCGCCGTCCCGGGGATCGACGAGGCCACCCTCGGGCAGGTCGCCGTCGCCGGCCCGGTCCGCCTGGCCGTGGCCGCCGCGGTGCACGTCGACGCCGACGACGCGGTCAAGGACGTCGAGGCGGCCGCCGCGGCCGTCGCGGCTGCCGACACCGGGGACGACGACGCCCGGTTCACCGTCGACGGCGCCGAGGACCACGAACTGCTGTGGTTCGGCGTCCAGGAGATCCCGGGGCTGCTGGCATGAGCGCCACCTGGCACATCGTCTGGGACTGGAACGGCACGCTGCTCCACGACATCGACGCCGTCATCAGTGCGACGAACGCCTCCTTCGCCGAGTTCGGCTTCCCGCCGATCACGCTGGAGCGCTACCGTGAGCTGTACGTCGTACCGGTGCCGAAGTTCTACGAGCGGCTCATGGGCCGGCTGCCCACCGATGCCGAGTGGGCCGTCATGGACGAGGCGTTCCACCGCCACTACTGGGTCGCCGCCGAGGCCGCCGGGCTCACCGACGGGGCCCCGGCGCTGCTGCGGGACTGGCAGGCGGACGGGTCCACGCAGTCCCTGCTGTCGCTGGCGCCCCACGACAGGCTCGTCCCGCTCGTGCGGGAGTACGGCATCGAGCAGCACTTCCTGCGCGTCGACGGCCGTACCGGCCCCTCGCACAGCTCCAAGGCGGCGCACCTGGTCCGGCACATGGCGGCCCTGGAGGCCGGCGGTGTGACGCCCACGCGCACGGTCCTCATCGGGGACGCGGTCGACGACGCCGTGGCCGCGGCCCACGTCGGCGCGCGCGCCGTCCTCTACACGGGTGGTTCGCACAGCCGCAGCAGTCTGGAATCGGCCGGTGTGCCGGTCGTGGACAGCCTGGCAGAGGCCGTCGCCACTGCTCGCGAGCTGGCCGAATAGGGACTGGCACGCGCGGTGGTCCACGTCACTGCGCACATCGTCAAACTTCCGGACTTGCTTTTGTACAGATCCGGACCGTGACGCGGTGGGGGGAGGGCGAGATAGCCTGGTACCCGTGATCAGCGCGATAGTCCGCGGGGGCACCGATGCCCCCGGCCTGCGCCCGGCGCACGACCGTGCCCGGGCCTTCGCTGATCCCTGCTGCCGGGACGCCTGGCCGATTCTGGCCGTATCCCTCCCGGTCGGCTCTCACGACGACATAGCGTCGGTCCCGGACGGACTACCCGCTTCGCGGCGCTATGTCATTCCTTCCTTCACCTACGTCACGCAATGGCGCGCGACAGGAGCCAGAGGACATGCAGACCAAGCTGGACGAAGCAAAGGCCGAGCTGCTCGCGCGGGCGGCCCGGGTAGCTGAGCACAGCCCGGCCGGGGGACTCCTTCCGACCGGTGCCGAGCAGAAAGAGCGCCCCGACCGGGACACGACGCTCGCCTATCTCCAGCGCTACTACCTGCACACCGCCCCCGAGGACCTCGTCGACCGCGACCCCGTCGACGTGTTCGGGGCGGCGCTGTCGCACTACCGGCTCGCCGAGAACCGGCCGCAGGGCACCGCGAACGTCCGCGTGCACACGCCGACCGTCGAGGAGAACGGTTGGACCTCCAGCCACTCCGTCGTCGAGGTCGTCACCGACGACATGCCCTTCCTCGTGGACTCCGTGACGAACGAGCTGTCCCGCCAGGGCCGCGGCATCCACGTCGTGATCCACCCCCAGGTCGTCGTCCGCCGTGACGTCACCGGCAAGCTGATCGAGATCCTCGGCCCCGATTGCGACGCGCACGGCCCGAAGACCGCGCGCCCCCACGACTCCCTCGTCGAGTCCTGGATCCACGTCGAGATCGACCGCGAGACCGACCGCGCCGACCTCAAGCAGATCACCGTCGACCTGCTGCGCGTCCTGTCCGACGTTCGCGAGGCCGTCGAGGACTGGGAGAAGATGCGCGAGGCCGCCCTGCGCATCGCCGACGGCCTCGTGGACGAGCCGACCGCGGGCGACCTGCACGAGTACGAGCTCGAAGAGGCCCGCGAACTGCTGCGCTGGCTCGCCGACGACCACTTCACCTTCCTCGGCTACCGTGAGTACAACCTCGTCGACGGCGACGCCCTGGCCGCCGTGCCCGGCACCGGCCTGGGCATCCTGCGCTCCGACCCGCACCACAGCGGCAAGGACGACGCCCACGCGGTCTCCCCGTCCTTCAATCGGCTGCCGGCCGACGCCCGCGCCAAGGCCCGCGAGCACCGCCTGCTGGTGCTGACCAAGGCCAACAGCCGCGCCACCGTCCACCGCCCCTCGTACCTCGACTACATCGGCGTGAAGAAGTTCGACGCCGACGGCAACGTCGTCGGCGAGCGCCGCTTCCTCGGCCTGTTCTCCTCCGCCGCGTACACCGAGTCCGTGCGCCGCGTCCCGGTCATCCGCCGCAAGGTCGCCGAGGTGCTGGAGGGCGCCGGCTTCTCGCCGAGCAGCCACGACGGCCGCGACCTGCTCCAGATCCTGGAGACCTACCCCCGCGACGAGCTGTTCCAGACCCCGGTCGACAAGCTCCGCGAGATCGTCACCTCCGTCCTGTACCTGCAGGAGCGCCGCCGGCTGCGGCTGTACCTGCGCCAGGACGAGTACGGCCGCTACTACTCGGCCCTCGTCTACCTGCCCCGCGACCGGTTCACCACCGGCGTCCGGCTGCGGCTGATGGACATCCTGAAGGAGGAGCTCGGCGGCACCAGCGTCGACTTCACCGCTTGGAACACCGAATCGATCCTCTCCCGCATCCACTTCGTCGTCCGCGTCCCGCAGGGCACCGAGCTGCCCGCGCTGACCGACGCCGACGTCGAGCGCGTCGAGGGCCGCCTCGTGGAGGCCGCCCGCTCCTGGGCCGACGGCTTCGGCGAGGCCGCGGTCGCCGAGCTCGGTGAGGAGCGCGCCGCCGAGCTGCTGCGCAAGTACGGCGGCTCCTTCCCCGAGGGCTACAAGGCCGACCACACGCCGCGCATGGCCGTCTCCGACCTGTGCCACCTGGAGCGGCTCTCCGCCAGCGACAGCGAGTTCGCGCTGTCCCTGTACGAGCCGGTCGGCGCAGGCCCCGGCGAACGCCGCTTCAAGATCTACCGCACCGGTGAGCAGGTCTCGCTGTCCGCGGTCCTGCCGGTGCTGCAGCGCCTCGGCGTCGAGGTCACCGACGAGCGCCCGTACGAGCTGCGCCGCGCCGACCGCACCAGCGCCTGGATCTACGACTTCGGCCTGCGCATGCCCGTCGCCGGCAACGGCGACAACTACCTCGGCGACGGCGCCCGCGAGCGCTTCCAGGAGGCCTTCGCCGCCGTGTGGCGGGGCGAGGCCGAGAACGACAACTTCAACACCCTGGTCCTGAGCGCCAAGCTCACCTGGCGGCAGGCCGTCGTCCTGCGCGCGTACGCCAAGTACCTGCGCCAGGCCGGCTCCACCTTCAGCCAGGACTACATGGAGGACACCCTCCGCAACAACGTCCACATCACCCGGCTGCTGATCTCGCTGTTCGAGGCGCGGATGTCGCCCGGCCGCCAGGCCGCCGGCACCGAGCTGGTCGACGCGATGCTGGAGGAACTGGACGGGGCCCTGGACCAGGTCGCCTCGCTGGACGAAGACCGGATCCTGCGGTCCTTCCTCACGCTGATCAAGGCGACCCTGCGGACGAACTTCTTCCAGCTCAACGCCCAGGGCGAGCAGCACTCCTACGTGTCGATGAAGTTCGACCCGCAGGCCATCCCGGAGCTGCCGGCGCCCCGCCCGGCCTTCGAGATCTGGGTGTACTCGCCGCGCGTCGAGGGCGTCCACCTGCGCTTCGGCAAGGTCGCCCGGGGCGGCCTGCGCTGGTCCGACCGCCGCGAGGACTTCCGTACGGAGATCCTCGGCCTGGTCAAGGCGCAGATGGTCAAGAACACCGTCATCGTGCCGGTCGGCGCCAAGGGCGGCTTCGTCGCCAAGAACCTGCCGGACCCGTCGGTGGACCGCGACGCCTGGCTCGCCGAGGGCGTCGCCGCCTACAAGATCTTCATCTCGGCGCTGCTCGACATCACCGACAACATGGTCGGCGGCGAGGTCGTGCCGCCCAAGGGCGTGGTCCGCCACGACGAGGACGACACCTACCTCGTCGTCGCCGCCGACAAGGGCACCGCGACCTTCTCCGACATCGCCAACGGCGTCGCGGAGTCGTACGGCTTCTGGCTGGGCGACGCCTTCGCCTCGGGCGGCTCGGCCGGCTACGACCACAAGGGCATGGGCATCACCGCCCGCGGTGCCTGGGAGTCCGTCAAGCGGCACTTCCGCGAGCTCGGCCACGACACCCAGACGCAGGACTTCACCGTCGTCGGCGTCGGCGACATGTCCGGTGACGTCTTCGGCAACGGCATGCTGCTCTCCGAGCACATCCGCCTGGTCGCCGCCTTCGACCACCGGCACATCTTCATCGACCCGACCCCGGACGCGGCCGTCTCCTACGCCGAGCGCCGGCGCCTGTTCGAGCTGCCGCGCTCCTCGTGGGCGGACTACGACCCCGAGCTGCTGTCCGCGGGCGGCGGCGTCCACCCGCGCAGCGCGAAGTCCATCCCCGTCAACGCGCACATGCGGGAGGCCCTCGGCATCGAGGCGGGCGTCACCAAGATGACCCCGGCCGAGCTGATGCAGGCCGTCCTGCACGCCCCCGTGGACCTGCTGTGGAACGGCGGCATCGGCACGTACGTCAAGGCCACGTCCGAGACGCACGCCGAGGTCGGCGACAAGGCCAACGACGCCATCCGCGTCAACGGCGCCGACGTGCGGGCCAAGGTCATCGGCGAGGGCGGCAACCTGGGCCTGACCCAGCTCGGCCGCATCGAGTTCGCCCGGACCGGCGCGGGCGGCGAGGGCGGCAAGGTCAACACCGACGCCATCGACAACAGCGCGGGCGTGGACACCTCCGACCACGAGGTGAACATCAAGATCCTGCTGAACGCGGTCGTCGCCGACGGCGACATGACCGTCAAGCAGCGCAACGCCCTGCTGGCGGAGATGACCGACGAGGTCGGCCGCCTGGTGCTGCGCAACAACTACGCGCAGAACACCGCCCTGGCCAACGGCGCCGCCCAGGCCCACAGCCTGCTCCACGCCCAGCAGCGCTTCGTGCGCCGCCTTGAGCAGGCCGGACAGCTGAACCGCGACCTGGAGTTCCTGCCCAGCGACCGGCAGATCCGCGAGCTGCTGGGCGGCGGCACGGGCCTGACCCAGCCGGAGCTGGCCGTCCTGCTGGCCTACACCAAGATCACGGTCGCGGACGAGCTCATCGCCACCGAGCTGCCGGACGACCCGTACCTGCGCCGCCTGCTGGACGCGTACTTCCCGGCCGCGCTGCGCGCGAAGTTCCCGGAGCAGATCGCCTCCCACGCGCTGCGCCGCGAGATCATCACGACGCTGCTGGTCAACGACACCGTCAACACCGGCGGTTCGACCTTCCTGCACCGGCTGCGGGAGGAGACCGGCGCCTCCACCGAGGAGATCGTGCGGGCGCAGCTCTCGGCCCGCGAGATCTTCGGCCTGGGTGAGGTGTGGGACGCGGTCGAGGCCCTCGACAACAAGGTCCCGGCCGACGTCCAGACCCGGGTGCGCCTGCACTCCCGGCGCCTGGTCGAGCGCGGCACGCGCTGGCTGCTGAACAACCGGCCGCAGCCGCTCCAGATCACCGAGACCATCGAGCTGTTCGCCGAGCGGGTGGCCCAGGTCTGGGCCGAGCTGCCGAAGCTGGTGCGCGGCGCGGACCTGGAGTGGTACCAGCTGGTCCTGGACGAGCTGACCGGCGAGGGCGTGCCGGAGGAGCTGGCGGCGAAGGTCGCCGGGTTCTCCTCGGCCTTCCCCACGCTCGACATCGTCGCGATCTCGGACCGGACCGGCGTGGACCCGCTGGGTGTCGCCGAGGTGTACTACGACCTGGCCGACCGCCTGGACATCACCCAGCTGATGGACCGGATCATCGAGCTGCCGCGGGCCGACCGCTGGCAGTCCATGGCCCGCGCTTCCATCCGCGAGGACCTGTTCGCGGCGCACGCGGCGCTGACCGCCGACGTGCTGGCGGCCGGCGAGTCCGGCGCGACGCCCGAGGAGCGCTTCAAGGCCTGGGAGGACAAGAACGCGGCGATCATCGCCCGCGCCCGGACCACCCTGGACGAGATCCGCGGCTCGGACGACTTCGACCTCGCGAACCTGTCGGTCGCGATGCGGACGATGCGGTCGCTGCTGCGCGCGCACGGCTGAGAGCGGAAACTGACGCCCCTTCGGGGGCGTGAGTGAACGAGCGGCCCGGAACCATGAGTTCCGGGCCGCTCGTCGTGTAAGGCGTGGCCCGCCACAGGGCTTGGCCGCATCACGACACCACGGGGAGCAGGACAGCAGTGCGCATAGAACGACACCAGGTGGGCGGGGCCGCGATCTCCGCGGCCCGCGAGGACTTCGTGAACCGGATCGGCTCGATGGTCCGCTCCATGTCCCGCGCGGACCGCATGGCCACGTACGAATGGCAGACCATCTCCGAGGAACTCCTGGACTACCTCGGCGCGCTCTCCGTGGAAACGCCCCGCCTCGACACCCCCGAGGCCGAGGCCGTCCTGAAGGACGCCGCGGAGGCCGCCGCCGGCGCGGTGTCGTTCGCCGCGTACTACGCGTACGACTCCTTCCACGTCTTCCTCGACTACGTCAACTTCGGCATGAGCTACGACCGGGACGGCGACCCGGCCGACCGGGAGTCCGTCAGCCCGTACGAATGGCTCGACGCCTTCTGCCTGGCCGTCATCGGCGGCGACACCGCGCGGCACGGCGAGGCCTTCCACTTCGCCCGCCAGGAGGACCAGGCGCAGTACGCGGGCCGGCCCGGGGTCGAACTGGTCGGCGGTTTCATGGCGTACGTCTGCGGCGACCTGAACGACGACGACCAGGACTTCCCGCCCTCGCAGGAGGCGAAGCTCGCCGCGATCGACGCAGGGCTCGCCCGGATCGCCGCCCTCGCCCTGGAGACCGGCGACGCGCTCCCGGACCAGCCGGACACCACCGCCCTGCGCGTCCTGCGCGCCCTGACCGCCGGCGACCGGGAGGCGTACGGGACCGAACTCGTCCGGCTGCTGCGCCACCACGCCGAGCGGCCCGGGACCTGGATGCGGAGCCAACCGCGCACATTGCTGCCGCTGGTCCCGATCGCGCTGGCCGCGCTCGGCCACCGCGACCACGGCTGGTGGCCGCCGGTCGACACCGACTACCTGCCTTACGCGCTGCTCACCGGCTTCGCGAAGCCCGGGCCGCGGGTCGGCGCCTTCGGCCGCGACCGGCGTCCCGACGCCGTCGCAGAGCTGGCCGGCGGGCGGACCGTGGAGTTCGAGCGTCCCCTCGTCCCCCAGCCGCTGGGCCCGGACGCCGAGGCCGACTTCGAGCGGTACACGCGGGAGGCCTTCACGCCGGAGGACGGCAAGGAGCTCTCCGCCGGGAGACTGTCCAGCGCCCTGGGCTACCAGGACATGCTCTTCAAGACCCGTGCCTCGCACGGCCCGGACGCCACCGACACCCAGCTGCAGGGACTGCACCTGGCTTCCGCACTGGGTGCCGCACTGTTCCGTACCACGCTGGCGGAGCCGGGCACCGGGGCCGTGGTCACCCTGGGGGGCCGTACCCTCGCCTACCCCGCTTACCGCGGTGACCGGGCCGGGCTCACCCAGTGGCTCACGGCGACGCACTTCGCCCTGATCACGGGGGTGCGCGAGGACCTCGCCCCGCTCGTGCTGGCCGGGCCGTCCCGGCTTTCGGAGGGCGCTCCCGCCTACACGGCGTACTGCCGGGCCCTGCACGCCTACCTGCGCGGGGAGGGTGCCGAGGAGGCCGTCGAGCGCGCCGTGCGGGCCTGGGAGGGCACCGCGGCGGGCGGTTTCCTGCCGCCCCCGGCCGTCCTGCTGTCGCAGCTGGTCGAGGGCGACGAGGAGAGCTTCAACCTCGCCCTCCTCGACGCCCTGGAGGCCCACCGCGACCACTACCTGGTGGCCGACCGCGCCGAGGACTGCGACGCGGCCCTCGACCCGGGCGTGCTGGCCCTGGCCTGCCATGCCCGGCGGCGCGGCTGGAACATCCGGGTCGCCTCCCCGTACCTGCCGCCGCGCCTGCTGCAGGCGGCCGAGCCGCTGTAGGCAGTACCGCCCGAACGCGCCGACCCGCCCGATCCGCCCGGCCCGCTGCCGGGCGGATCGGCGTCAGCCGCCGCTGTGGGCCTCGTACGCGGCGCAGACCTCCTCGGCGGGGCCGTCCATCCGCAGGACGCCCGCCTCCAGCCAGATCGCGCGGTCGCAGGTCTCGCGGACCGTGCCGATGCCGTGGCTGACGAGGAAGACGGTGCCGGCCCGCGCGCGCAGCTCCTCGATGCGCTTCTGGCTGCGCCGCTGGAAGGCGGCGTCGCCGGTGGCCAGGGCCTCGTCGATCATCAGCACCTCGTGGTCCTTGGCCGCGGCGATGGAGAAGCGCAGCCGGGCGCCCATGCCGGAGGAGTACGTCCTCATGGGCAGGGAGATGAAGTCGTCCTTCTCGTTGATGCCGGAGAAGTCGACGATGTCCTGGTAGCGCTCGCGGATCTGCTGCCGGGACATGCCCATGGCAAGGCCGCCGAGGATCACGTTGCGCTCGCCGGTGAGGTCGTTCATCAGGGCGGCGTTGACGCCGAGCAGCGAGGGCTGGCCGTGGGAGTACACGGTGCCGCGGGCGACGGGCTGGAGTCCGGCGATGGCCTTGAGCAGGGTGGACTTGCCGGAGCCGTTGGAGCCGATGAGGCCGATGGCCTCGCCCCGGTAGGCGGTGAAGCTGACGCCCTTGACGGCGTGCACCTCGCGGACGCCCGGGGCGGGCCGGCGGGAGAGGAGCCGGCTGAGGGCGGCGGTGGCGCCTCCCCTGCGGGCGCCGCCGTTCACCCGGTACACGACGTGGACCTCGTCGGCGATGACGGTGGGGACGCGGTCAGCCACGGCCGTACTCCTCCTCCGCCTTCCAGAACCAGACGAACCCGCCGACGCCGGCGAGCAGGGCCCAGCCGACGGCGACGGCCCACGCGTGGGGCGGGAGCGCCTCGAAGCTGTCGATGAGGGCGTAGCGCATCAGGTCGATGTAGACGGCCGCCGGGTTGAGCTTCAGGGCGAGGGCGGCCCAGTGCGGCAGGTTGCCCTGGTGGAGCATCTGCTCGATCGACCACATGACGCCCGAGGAGTACATCCAGGTGCGCAGCACGAACGGCATCAGCTGGCTGGCGTCCGGGGTCCTGGCGCCGATCCGGGCCATGGCCATCGCGCAGCCGGCGCAGAAGACGGCCGTCAGCGCCAGGACGGGCACGGCCAGCAGCCAGGCGGGGCGGGGCGTCTGGCCGAAGGCGAGCAGCAGGACGACGAGCGCGCCCATGGTGACCAGCAGCTGCTGGAAGAGCTGGAGGACGGAGGCCAGCGGCAGGCTGGCGCGGGGGAAGTGCAGGGCGCGGACCAGGCCCAGGTTGGCGTGCACGGCGCGGGTGCCGGCGTTGATCGAGCTGCCGATGAAGTCCCAGACGAAGACCCCGGTCAGCAGGAACGGCACGTAGTCGGGCACGCCGTGGCTGGCGTTCATGACGACGCCGAAGACGAACCAGTAGACGGCCGCGTTGAGCACCGGGGTGGCCAGGTGCCAGACCTGGCCCAGTTTCGCGGTGCTGTAGGTGGCCTGCATCCGGGCGGTGGCGTACGCGGTGACGAAGTGGCGGCGGCCCCACAGCCGGCGCACGTACTCCGGCAGCGGGGGGCGGGCGCCGCTGACCGTCAGGCCGTGGGCGGCGGCCAGCTCCGCGGGGCTCGCGGCGGCCGGGGCGGGAGGGGTCACGGTCACGGGGGTCGCTTTCGACGGGGCCAGGACGTGAGGGGCGACGGGACGGATCCGTTTCGTCGCTACGGCGAGGTTAGGTCGCGCTGCGACGGAACGCAACCGTATCGTCGTGACGGGGCGGTGCTGGTCTGCCCGGCTATGCTCTGTCCATGACCACGGACTCCGCCGCCGCCTCCTCCGCGCCCGCCGCCCCGGCCCCCGCCCGCCGCGCCCCCGCCGGGGCCGCCGTGCTGCGCGAGGACGTGACCGAGGCGATCCGCGCCGCGGTCCTGGAGGAGCTGGCCGCGGTCGGGTTCTCGCGGATGTCGATCGAGGGGATCGCGCGGCGCGCCGGAGTCGGCAAGACGGCCGTCTACCGGCGCTGGAAGTCCAAGCTCCACCTGGTCCTGGACCTGGTGCAGGCCTTCGCGGTGGACGGCCTGCCCGTGCCCGCCACGGGTTCCCTGTACGGCGACGTACGCGCCCTGCTGGAGGTCATGTCACACGTGCTGCGCCACCCGGTGGCCTCCGCGGTGATCCCCGACCTGCTCGTCGAGGCGGCCCGCAACCCGGAGATCGCCGACGCGGTGCGCGGCGCCCTGCTCGACGGGGAGCGGCGGATGGCCGAGGGCATCGTGTCCGAGGCGGTCGCGCGGGGCGAACTGGCGCCGGGCACGGATCCCGGCCGCGCGCTGGACCTCGCGATCGGGCCGCTGTACTGGCGGCAGGTGGTCATCGGTGACGAAGTCCCGGCCGGCTACCTCGACGAGCTGGCCGCCTCGGTGGTGGCGGGGCTGGGATCCACGGGCCCCGGGCGGCCCTGACCGCCGGCGGCGGCGGGGGTGGCCCCGTGCGCGGCCCCGTGCGCGGCCCGCTGTGCCGTTACGGCCACGGGCTCCGTGTGGTCAGAGGGGCCAAAGCGGGCTCCGGGGTGTGCGATGAGTGCGCCGGTGCGGGGTGCCGCTCCGAGAGCGGGACCACCGGCGGCACCGGCGACTGCTGCCCCAGGAAGACCCGGCGCACCACCCGCTCCGCCGCGTGCCCGTCGTCGAACTGGCAGAACCGGGCCCGGAACGCGGCCCGCAGCTGCGCCGAGCGCGAGCCCCGCCAGTGGCCCGTGGCGAAGATGTCCACCAGCTCGTCCGCGGTCCGGGCGATCGCCCCGGGCGGGCAGGTCCGCAGGTCGAAGTAGGTGCCGCGGGCCGCCTCGTAGGCTTCCCAGTCGTCCGCGTGGATGACGATCGGCCGGTCCAGCGCGGCGTAGTCGAACATCAGGGACGAGTAGTCCGTCACCAACGCGTCCGATGCCAGGCAGAGTTCCTCCACCGAGGGGTGCGCGGAGACGTCGATCAGGCGCGGGTGGTGCACCGACCCGCCCGTCGCTGCGGCGCCCGGGTCCGCGTAGGTCAGGTGCCGGCGGGCCAGGATGGTGAAGCGGGGGCCCAGGTCCCGCAAAACCCTTTCGAGGTCCAGGTGTTCGGGGCGGCTGCGCCGGTAGTCGCGGTGGGTCGGCGCGTACAGGACCGCGGTCGAGCCGGCCGGGACGCCCAGGCGCTCGCGCAGCTCCGCCACGTCCTGCCCGGTGGCCCGGTGGAAGGCGTCGTTGCGCGGGTAGCCGTACTCCAGGGTGGTGTACCCGGCGGGGACCGCCCGCTCCCACACCAGGGTGGAGTGCCGGTTCGAGGAGAGCAGGTAGTCCCACTGGTCCGCGCCGCGCAGCAACCCGTCGAAGTCGGGGGTGGGGGCGGCCGCCGGCCGGTCCTGGAGGTCCAGGCCGACCCGCTTGAGCGGGGTGCCGTGCTGGGTCTGCAGCAGGACCTGCCCCCGGCGCCTGACCAGACCGCGGTCGAAGTTGACGTTGGTGGTCAGGTACGCGGCCCGCGCGAGCGCGCTCCAGTACGCGGCCGAGCCCGGGCGCAGCAGAGCGGTCTGCGGCGGGAGGGTCGCCGCATGCTGGGGGGCGCAGATCCAGGCGGTCCGCATCCGCGGGGCGAGTTCGCGCAGCTTGGCCTCGATCGCCGCCGGGTTGCAGGCGTAGCCGCCGTGCCAGTACGCGGAGAACACCGCCAGCTCCCGGCGCAGCGGAAGCAGCCGCTGGAGGCGGTAGTGCAGGCGCAGCACGGTCTCGCGCAGCCCCCGCCCCAGGGCGGTCCCGGCCCGGGCGGCGGCCGTCCCGGCCGGGCCAAGCGCGGCCAGGGCGCCGTACGTGCGGCGCAGGCCGAGCCGCATCAGGGCGTGCCGGATCCGGTCGGCGCGCGGGAGCGACAGCGGCAGCGGGGCCGGGCCGACGGGCCGGTGGCGCCGCAGGAGCGCGCAGGCCCGGCCGAAGAACTCGGCCCGGGCGGCGCGCGGGAGGCGGGCCCGGTCCGCGTACAGGGCGCACAGGTGCCCGGCGGCCCGCCGGTGCACGGCCGGCCGCCAGCGCTCCAGCCCGGGGCGGGTGGCGATCAGGCCGAAGACCCGCTCGTACTGGTCGAGGACGTCGAGGTGGCGGCGGGTGGCGGTGGTCCGGACCGAGCCGGTGCGCCGCTGCCGGTCGTGGACGCAGACCCGGTCCAGGACGGCGACGGACTCGGCCGCCAGCAGCGCGTGGCAGCTGAACGGGACGTCCTCGTAGAGGCCCGTCGGGAAGGACAGCCCTTCCCGCTGGACGTACTCGCGGCGGTAGGCCTTGTTCCAGGCCGCCGCCGGTAGGCGGAGCAGGGCCGGGCGGTCGGTGAGGCGGAAGCTGGCCGGGCCGTCCTCGCGGAGCAGGTGGGCGAGCGGGTTGCGGACGGGGTTCCCGGCCCAGGGGGCGCGCGCGTGGTCGTAGACGAGGACGTCGGGGGAGCCGGTGTCCCCCAGCCGGTCGGCGATGGCCCGGAGGGCGTCCGGGACGAGGGCGTCGTCGCCGTCGAGGAAGACCAGGTAGTCGCCGCAGGCCCGGGCGAGCCCCGCGTTGCGGGCGGAGCCCGCGCCCAGGTTGTGCGCCAGGTGTACGGCCGTCACCCGAGGGTCGCGGGCCGCGTACTCGTCGATCAGTGCACCGCAGGCGTCCGGGGAGGCGTCGTCGACGGCGATCAGTTCCAGGTCCGGGTACGACTGGGACAGGACCGAGTCCAAGCCCTCCTGGAGGTACGCCTGAACCTTGTACGCGGGCACGATGACGCTGAACCGGGGCACGGCACATCCAGGGGTCGGCGCGGGCTTACCTGCCCCAGGAACCCCCGTTGCGGCGACCGGGTTACGGGGGGTGCGGCAAACGGATTACCCCGGCGTCAACGCGGCAGGTCGGGTCCGCTTCCCGGGTTCCCCCCGTCCCGGCCCCGATCGCCCGCGGGCTACTTGACCGCGCCCGCCGTCACCCCCGTCGTGAACTGCCGCTGGAAGGCGAAGAACACCACCAGCGGCACCACCATCGACAGGAACGCGCCCGGCGCGAGGATGTCGATGTTGTTGCCGAACTGCCGTACCTGCTGCTGGAGGGCGACCGTGACGGGCGGGTTCGAGGAGTCCGCGAAGACCAGCGCGACCAGCATGTCGTTCCACACCCACAGGAACTGGAAGATGCCCAGCGAGGCGATCGCCGGCCCGCCCAGCGGCAGCACCACCTGGGCGAACAGCCGTAGCTCGCCGGCCCCGTCCAGTCGGCCCGCTTCCAGCAGTTCCCGCGGGATCTGCGCGAAGAAGTTGCGCAACAGGAACACCGCGAACGGCAGCCCGAACGCGGTGTGGAACAGCACCACCCCCGCGGTCGTCTCGAACAGGCCGATGGTGCCGAAGAGTTCGGAGACGGGGATGAGCGCCACCTGCACCGGGACGACGAGCAGCGCGACGACCACCAGGAACAGCCAGTCCCGGCCGGGAAACTCCAACCAGGCGAAGGCGTATCCGGCGAACGAGCCCAGCACCAACACCAGAAGGGTCGCCGGGACGGCGATGGCCACCGTGCTCAGCAGCGAGCCGGTGATCGCGTCGTCGGCGAGCAGCCGCTCGTAGTTCCCGGTCGTCAGCCGCGCCGGCGCGGTCAGCGCCCGCCACCAGCCGCCGTCGTCCAGGTCGCCCGGTGAGAGGAAGGAGGAGACCAGCAGCCCCAGCGTGGGCAGCAACCAGAACAGGGCCGCACAGACCAGGAAGACGCGGACCGCCCCGCCGGCCAACCGGGAGGCTGCGGTGTGCGCGAAGCTCATCGACGGGCCTCCCGGCGCATGCGGCGGACGTTGTAGAGCATGACCGGCACCACCAGCACCAGCAGCAGCACCGCGATGGCGCTGCCCAGCCCCGCGTCGGCGTCCGTGCCGAAGGAGGTCCGGTACAGCTGGAGGGCCAGGACGTTGGCGTCGTCCTGGACCGAGCCCGGAGCGATCACGAACACCAGGTCGAAGATCTTCATCACGTTGATCACGAGGGTGACGAGGACCACCGCCAGCACCGGAGCCAGCAGCGGGACGGTGATCCGGCGGAACACCTGCCACTCGTCCGCCCCGTCCACCCGCGCCGCCTCCAGCAGCTCCCGCGGCACGGACGCCAGCCCCGCCGCGATCAGCACCATCGCGAACCCGGCCCACATCCACACGTACGCCCCGATGACCGCCGGGGTGACCAGCGAGGGGCCCAGCCAGTCCACCCCGGCGTACGCTTCCCGGAAGTTCGACGCGGGCAGCCGCAGCAGCGCCCCCTCGGCCTTCGCGGACATGCTGAACGTGCCGTCCGCGCGGGTCGTCGCCGACTCCACCACCCGGCCGTCCTTGACCGCCTCGATCCGCATCCCGGCGAAGCCGGATTCGGTCGGGTCGACCGTGTTGGTCCGGCCGCCGCCGCCCCGGGTGAAGTCCTGCCAGGCCGTCCCGGTGACCCGGCCCGGCTCCGCCCCGGCGGGCTGCGCCGGACGGGTGCCCCCGGGCAGCGCCTCGGGGGCGACGCCGACCAGCGGGAGCAGCACCGGTTCGCCGGCCCGGACCGGCTCGCGGGTGACGTAGCCGCCCGCGGCCGCGCCCTGGGCGGGGACGAGGGGCGAGTCACGGCCCGGGCGGGCCCGGGGGAACTCCGAAGCGGGCGCGAAGGTGTCGTGCACCGCGACCAGCACCGCGTTGGCGACGCCCCGGTCGGGATCGTGGTCGTACACCAGCCGGAAGATGATCCCGGCCGCCAGCATCGAGATCGCCATCGGCATGAAGACCAGCAGCTTGAACGCGGTGCCCCAGCGGACCCGTTCGGTGAGCACCGCGAAGACCAGGCCGAGGGCCGTGGCGGCGGCCGGCGCGACCACGACCCACACCGCCGTGTTCTCCACGGCCGTGCGGATGGCGTCGTCGCGCAGGATCTCCGCGTAGTTGTCCCCGCCGACGAAGCGCTCGCCGGAGCGGTCGAAGAGGCTGCGGTAGACGGAGTAGCCGATCGGGTGCACGACGAGCGCCCCGAGCAGCACCAGCGCCGGGAGGAGGAACGCCGCCGCGACGAGGCGGCGGCGCCGGGCCTGCCCGGAGCGCGAGGACGGGGCGGCGCCGCGCGCGGGGTTGCGCGCGGCCGCCCCCGTACCGGCCGAGGAACTCACGGGGATCAGTTCCCGTACGCCTTGGCCGCCTCCGCCTCCAGTCTGTTCTGGGTGCCCGACACGTCCGACGGGTTGGCGAGGAAGTCCTGCAGGGCCTTCCACTCACCAGCGCCCGGTGTCCCGCCGAAGGCCGCCGGGGCCTGGTCCGACATGTCGAAGCGGAAGTCGTCGCCCGCCGCGATCAGGGCCCCGGCGATGCCCCGCTGGATGTCGTTCGGGTACGCGGACGGGCTGACCGCCTTGTTCGGGGACAGGAAGCCGCCCTCGCGGGCCTGGATCTCCGCCGCGTCCGGGGAGGCCAGGAACGTCAGCAGCGCCTGAGCCCCCTTCGACGGCTTCAGCGCGACCGCCACGTCACCGCCCGAGACCACCGGCGGCTTGGCGCCGACCGCCGGGAAGGGGAACACCAGGGCGTCCTTGCCGATCTGCGCGTCGGTCTGGGCGATGTTCACCGCCACGAAGTCGCCCTCGAAGACCATCGCGGCCGCCGACCGGTCCCCGGAGAACACCTGCGTCACCGACTTCGGGAACTCGGTGGCCAGCGCCCCGCTCGCCCCGCCCGCCAGGAGGTCCTTGCGGCCCCACAGCTCGGCGAGGGTGGTCAGCGCCTGCCCGACGCTCGGGTCCGTCCACTTGATCTGGTGCTTGGCGAGCTGGTCGTACTTCTCCGGGCCCGCTTGCGACAGGTACACGTTCTCGAACCAGTCCGTCAGGGTCCAACCGTCCGCGCCGGCCACCGACAGCGCAGGGGTGCCGGACGCCGACAGCGTGTCCGCGACGGTCAGGAGCTCCTTCCAGCTCTTCGGGGGCTGCACCCCGGCCGCCTCGAAGGCCTTCGCGTCGTACCAGATCAGCGACTTGTTGGCGGCCTTGTAATACACCCCGTACTGGGTGCCGTCGACCGCGCCCAGCTTCTTCCAGCCGTCGGAGTAGTTCGCGTCGAGCTGGGCCTTCGCCTCCGGGCCGACCGGCTGCACCCACTTGTTCTTCACCGCCGCGGCCAGCGCCCCGACCTGCGGCAGCAACGCCACGTCCGGCGGCTGCCCGCCCGCGATCTTCGTGCCGAGGAAGGTGACGATCGGGTCCTGGGCCGGCACGAAGGTGACCTTGGCGCCCGTCCGCTTCTCGAACTCCTTCAGCACCTTCGTGAAGTTCGCCTGTTCGGGGCCCGTCCACACCGCCGCGACCTGGAGTTCCTCCCCGTCCAGTCGCGGTAACTGCACCCGCGGCACGGCCGGGGCCGTCGTCCCCGGAGGCGGATCGGCCTTCGGGCCCCCGCCGCCCCCGCACGCGCTCAGGGCGAGGGCGCCGGCGGCGGCCAGGACCGCCCAGGCGCGGCTGCTGCTCCTACGGTTCGTCGTGCGGCCCGTTCCCTGCCTGAGCATGGTTCTGCCCCCGATTCCCGTGGTGTGACCCGTTCCACAGGTCTACGCTCCGCCGGGCACCCCCGCAATACCGCGTCCCCGCCCCGCGGCGGCCCGGCGGGGCGTCGCGGGCCGGGTCACGGGCGGGCGCTCGGCCGCGGTCACGGGGCGGCCGGGAACAGGACGGGTATCGCCGAGACCAGGTGGGAGGCCCGGTCCAGGGCACTGGCCAACAGGGCCAGGTCGGTCGGGCCGTTGCCGAGCTCGCGCACCGGACGGCGGGCCGGAGGATCACCCATGCGCTCCCACTCCACCGGGACCACCGTCGGCCGTTGGGTCGCCGTCCGCGGTATCCGGCCGGTCACCCGGCCGCCCTGGAACGGGACCGTCCGCCCGTCGGCGAAGCAGAGCCGGCCGCGGCCCGGGCCCGGCCGGTCCGGCGCGTCGAGCACCACCCGCAGCGGATTGCTCCGGGCGAGTTCCGTGTCGGCCGTACGGTCCGGGCGGGCGGTGGCGGCCACCAGGTGCACGCCGAGCCGCTCCCCGTCGCGGGCCACCGCCTCCAGGACGCGGACCACCGACCCGGCGGCGGGCCGGCCCGCACTCCCGAGGCCCGGCGCGACCAGCGCGTCGAGATCGTCCACCAGCACCACCAGGCGGGGCAGCGGGCTCGGTCCGGCCGGCAGGTCGGTGCGTACGGCGGCGGCGCGCAGCCGCAGCGTCCCCGTACGCGGCGGGTCCGCGTCGCCGCCGCCCGCCTGCTCGGCGCCGACCTGCTCGGACGCGGCGGGCCGGCGCGGCGAGACCATCCGGTCGGACAGCTCCCGGTGGGCGTGCCACTCCGCGAACGGGACCCCGTCCAGCAGTTCCGCCCGCCGCTTCAGCTCCGCTCCCAACGCCTGTGCGAACTCCCGCATCCGCACCGGGTCGGCGGCGACCAGGTGCGCGGAGACGTGCGGCAGGTCGGCGGCGGGCAGCAACCCGTCACCGGCCTCCCCGCCCGCCCCGTCGAGCAGGACCACGGCCAACCGGTCGGGCCGCGCCCCGGCGGACAGCGACGCGGCGACCGAGCGGAGCAGTTCGGTACGGCCGCTCCCGGCCGGCCCCTCGACGAGCAGGTGCGGCCCGTCCTGCACCAGCTCGGCTCCGACCGGGCCCCCGCGCCCGCGCCCGAGCACGAACTCGGCGAGGCCGCCGACGCCCTGGCCCTGCTCGGTCGCCGCGGCCCAGCGGGCCATCAGCGAGGCCGGGGTGGCCCGGGCCAGACCCAGCTCGTCGAGGAGCCGTGCGGTCGGCGGGAGCGCGGCCGCGGCCGAGTGCTGCGGCTGAGCGCCGGCGGCCGCGGCGCGCAGCGGGGCCAGCGCCCGCGCGAACCGCTCCGCCCAGGCCGCGGAGACGGCGTCGGCGGTGGCGGTGGTGCCGGGCGGGCAGGGCGTGCCGCCGGCGACGGCGAAGGTCCGCACGGTGGTGGCCACGTCGCCGCTGAGCACGGCGGCGGCACCGCAGTCGCGGAAGGCGGGGACGGCCCCGCAGGCGGCCTCGTAGGTGTCGGAGAGCGGGGAGGCGGGGGTCGCGGCGGGCGTCTCGGCCAGCACCAGGACGTGGAGCCCGGCGGCCGCCCCGTGCGAGGCGAGCCGGCCGGTCAGATCGCGCAGCGCGGAGGTGCCCGGGTCCCCGTCCACGACGAGGAGGGCGTACGGCCCCCGGTACGCGGCCGCCGCCTCGCGGACGGCACGGTGGTCGGCGGCCGCCCAGTCCACCCCGAGGGGGCCCTCGTCGAGGCGGCGGGTCAGCTCGGCGGTGCGGGCCGCGGCCTGGTCGCGGTCGTACGCGAGGAGCAGCCTGCAGTCCTGGCCGTGCGCGGGCCGCACGTGGGGCAGCCAGCCCAGCCAGCCCCACTCCTCGCGGCGCTGCGCCACGGGACGGGCCCGGTCGCTGCTGATGAGCACGATCTCCAGTTGTGCGGGTGCGTGCAGCGCGGCGAGCTGTGCGACCACCGACCGGGCGACCCCGGCCAGGCGGGCCCGCGGCCCGGCGATGCCGAGCGCGCCGACCTCCTGGAGGGCGACCCGGCTGCCGGCCCCGAGGCCGATGTCGAGGCGGCCGGGCGGCCGGGACCACAGCCGGCGGGTGGGCGCGAGCGCGGCCAGCAGGAGGGCGGCGGGATCGTCGACGTCCGGCACGGCGGCCGCGGCCGCAGACGCCGGCGCGGACCCCTCGGGTTCGCCCCCGCCCCGCATCCACCGCCGGGCCCAGGCCCCGAGCCCGCCACGCCACCCCGCGGCGGGGGCCGGCGGGGCGGGGGCTTGGGCGCCCGCCCCGGGCCGGGCCGCGGCGGGAGCGGCGCCCTGGAGGCCGTCCGCCCCCGTTGCGCCCCGACCGCCCGCGTCCGCCGCGGACCCGCCGGCTCCCCCGTACGGCCCCGCCCCACCGGCCCCGGACCGAGCGGGCCGCGCCGGGCCGGAGCCCGTCGGAGCGGGCCCTGCGGGGCCGGCGGGGCCGGCGGGGCCGGTGGGGACCGGGCCGTGGCCGGCGGGGCGCGCCGGGGTGGCGCCCGACGGAGCGGGGGCGCCGGACTCCGCCGGGGCGGTGCTGTCGGCCGGTGCCGTGCCTGCGGGAGCGGAACGGGAGCCGGCGGCCCCGGGCCCGGCGGGTCCCGACGGGCCGGGGGCTTCGGCGGTGCCGAGGGGGTCGGCGGGGCGGCCGGTGCTTCCCGCGGCCGTAGAAGGGCTGGCTGCCGACGGTGACGGTGGCGGGAGGCAGAGGTGGCCCTCGCGGTCCGGGACGACCGGCAGGGAGGCCGGGGACGAGACGGCCAGACGGAGGGCCGACTCGCCGATCCGCAGCAGCGCCCCCGGCGCCAGCGGCACGGGCTGCGCGCCCACTTCCGTGCCGTCCACCGTGGTGCCGTTGGTCGAGTCCAGGTCGGCGACGGCCACCCGCCCGTCCGCCGTCACGGTCACCGCGCAGTGCAGCCGGGACACGTCCGGGTCGTCCAGCGGGACGTCCGCGTCGGCCGAGCGGCCGATGCGGATCGCCCCGGGGTGCAGCAGGTGCACCCCGCCCGCGTCGGGGCCCGCCACCACGTGCAGCTGTGCGCCCTCGGCCGCGTCCGGCACGGCGTCCGGCACGGGGGCGTGCAGGCCCAGCACCGCCCCGTCGACGAGCGGCGGTTCCCCGAGCACCTGTCGCTGCGGGTCGAGGCGCTCCGTGCCGGCGTACAGCACGACCGTGCCCCTGGGGGTGCCCCCGGTGGTGGCCGGTGGGGTTTCGGGCCCGCCGACGGTCGCCGCCAGCCCGGAGGCCACCGCGGCCAGCGCGGTCCCGGCGGGCGCGGTGACGAGCACGTCACACCCGGCGGGCGCGGTCTGGTGGCCGCTGCGCGACCCGAGGACGGTCAGCCGGATCTGCATCGCCGTCAGCGATCCCTTCTGCGCGGTGCGCGGTTCGTGCGCCCGGCAGGGGACGACGGCAGCCGTACGGCTGCCCCGAAACCCCCACCCGGCGGGGGCTCCCGTCCCCGCCGTTCCGTTCGGGTGCATCCTCGCACCTGTCGCGGACAACACGCCCGGTTCTCCCCAAGAAATGATCTTGAATGATCGCACCCGCGGCGAACCCGTGGGGAAAGCAGAGGAAAATCGCCCCGGGCATACCCCTCGAACGTCACCCTTCGCACATATGTGCGGCAACCAACCTCCGGTAGCCCGCGTCTTCCGGGAGGACACCCCCTAGAGTGGGCCGGAAAACGTACCCGGAATCCGACCCCGGAAGACGAACCCCCGGCGGGACCCACCGCAGGACGACACAGGGAGCGCTGAGACGTGCGGCCAGTCGGCAGCAAGTACTTGCTCGAGGAGCCGCTCGGGCGCGGCGCCACGGGCACCGTCTGGCGTGCCCGCCAGCGAGAGACCGCCGGTGCGGAGGCGGCCGTCGCCGGCCAGCCCGGCGAGACCGTGGCCATCAAGGTCCTCAAGGAGGAGCTGGCCCAGGACCCGGACATCGTCATGCGCTTCCTGCGGGAGCGCTCGGTCCTGCTGCGCCTGACCCACCCCAACATCGTCCGTACCCGCGACCTCGTCGTCGAGGGTGACCTCCTCGCGCTCGTCATGGACCTGATCAACGGCCCGGACCTGCACAAGTACATCCGCGAGAACGGCCCCTTCACCCCGGTCGCCGCCGCCCTGCTGACCGCGCAGATCGCGGACGCGCTGGCCGCCAGCCACGCGGACGGCATCGTCCACCGCGACCTGAAGCCGGCCAACGTGCTCCTCGACGAGAGCGACGGCCGGATGAAGCCGATGCTCACCGACTTCGGCATCGCCCGCCTGGCCGACTCCCCCGGCCTGACGCGCACCCACGAGTTCGTCGGCACCCCCGCCTACGTGGCGCCCGAGTCCGCCGAGGGGCGCCCCCAGACCTCCGCCGTCGACATCTACGGCGCGGGCATCCTGCTCTACGAACTCGTCACCGGGCGCCCGCCGTTCGCCGGCTCCACCGCCCTCGAAGTGCTCCAGCGGCACCTCAACGAGGACCCGCAGCGGCCGTCGACCCTGCCCGAGCCGCTCTGGATCGTCATCGAGCGCTGCCTGCGCAAGGAGCCGACCGAGCGCCCCAGCGCCGAGAACCTGGCCCGCGGCCTGCGCGTGGTCGCCTCCGGAATCGGCGTGCACAGCGCCCCGAACGAGGTCGAGGCCGCGCTCGGCGTCGGCGCCCTGCTCGCGCCGGACCCCTCGCCGGCGCCGGTCCCCGGGACCGCGGGCGCCGCAGGCGCCGCGGACGCCACGCAGGTGCTGCCCGCCCGTCCGGCCGCCCCGCCGAACGCCGCCGCGGCCGGTGCGTACGACCCGAACGCCATGACCAGCGTGCTGCCGCCGGTCGGCGCCGACGACGCCACCTCCGTCCTGCCGAGCACCGGCGCCCCCGGCATCCCGGACGCGGCCGCCACCTCGGTCATGCCGCCCGTGGAGCGCCCGGACCAGCCGCACCCGTGGCAGACGCAGATGCGGGCCGCGCGCGAGCGCAACGAGCAGACGCAGATGCACTACCTCGACCCGAGCGAGGACCCGCTGCGCCGCCGCCCGCAGCGGCAGGCGCCCCCCTCGCCGCAGCAGCGCCCGCAGCAGCCTCCGCAGCCGCAGCGGCCCCCGCAGTACCGTCAGGGCCCGCCGCAGCAGCAGTACCCGCAGCAGCCGCAGCGCCCGCAGCAGCCCCAGTACCAGCAGGCCCCGCAGCAGCCGTACTACCCGCAGCCGCAGCAGGCGCCCCCGCCGCCCCAGCAGTACCGGCAGCCGCAGCAGCCCGCGTACCAGCCGCAGGCCCCGCAGCCCCCGGCCCGGCAGGCGCCCCCGCAGGCACCGCCGCAGCCGCGCGCCCCGCGCCCGCCGCGGGAGCCGCGCGAGCCGCGCCGCCGCAGCGCCAACCCGATCAAGATCCCGGGCCTCGGCTGCCTCAAGGGCTGCCTGGTCATGATCCTGGTGTTCTTCGTGGCGGGCTGGCTGATCTGGGAGCTCACCCCGCTCCAGGAGTGGATCGGCACCGGCAAGGGCTGGTGGGACCAGGTGTGGAGCTGGGGCACCGGGATCGTCGACTGGATCTCGTCCATCGGCGAGGCCACGGGTTCCGGCAGCGGCAGCGGCACCACACCCTGAACAGGGCCCGCACGGAGCCGACTTCGTAGATTTGTCGACATCCGGGACGTGATTTTGCCCGTAGAAGTGAAGGGGGGCGCCGGGCGCGGGGCGCCTGAACCCCAACCGCCCCGAGAGTTTGGGGGGGTGGCCCACCCCGGAGGG
>NZ_JBHWJJ010000061.1:0-42492 GCF_042732005.1 Streptomyces sp. NPDC059851
GACCCTTCCGGGGGCTTCCTGCTTCACCGCGCTGTGCGGGCACGTGTGCCCGTCTCCTCGACTCCTACGTATACGCCGCCCTCGCCGCCGGGGCCAGCGGCTTCCTCCTCAAGGACGTCACGCCCGCCCACCTGGCAGCCGCCGTACGCCTCGTCGACACCGGCGACGCACTGCTCGCCCCCTCGATCACCCGCCGCCTGGTGGAACGCTACGCCTCCACCACCGGCCGGACCGCTACGGGCCTGGCACCCCACGCCGTCCACCGCGACCTCGCCGTACTGACACCACGCGAACGCGAGGTACTGACACTCATGGGCAAGGGCCTGTCCAACACGGAACTCGCCCGGGAACTGACATTGAGCGAAGCGACGGTGAAGACCCACGTGGCCCGTATCTTCGCCAAGCTGACCCTGCGCGACCGAGCACAGGCGGTAGTCCTCGCCTACGAGACAGGACTCGTCGCACCCGGCGAATCCGCGCAACCTGCCGACGTTGATCGCGAGGGCCGCTATCACCCTCGGTCGAGGACACGTCAGGCTTCTTGTGTAAGTCGGTTGGTGTCATTGGATGCTGAGCCGGTCCTCGAAGAAGAGTGAGAACTGGTTCAGTGCCTGTCCCCTGTGCGGCGACATGGTTCTTGCCGCGCGCTTTCGGGTTGATCTGCTCGCGGCCGGGAGGTAGAGGACCTTCAACGCGGCCTGTTCTGAGGGGAAATGGCCGTGGATGCGGGTGGCCTTGCGCAGGCGAGCGTTCATCGATTCGACCAGGTTTCTGGAGTAGACCACCGTCCTCACGGCCGGCGGGAACGTCAGGTGGGGGCGGTGACCGAGTCGGCCAGCCCTTCAACCCGTCGCAGGCGACGATGCAGACGTCCTCGATGCAGACGTCCTCGATGCCCCTGTTCCGCAGCTCGACAGAACCGCCATTCAGGTTGTGGCGCCTTCACCCTCGGCTCCGACCCACAGCCCCAGCACGTCCTCGCGGCCGTCCATATCGACGCCGACGCCGTACGGCCAGGTAGACCAGCTTGGAAACCACGGACCCGGACCGGATCTTCACCCACGGCGCGTCGATGTAGATGATCGGCCGGACTGCGTCGAGGGACTGGTTCGGCCAGGCCACCAGCTCGTCGATCACCGCGTCGGTCACCTTGCTGATCAGGTCGGGGCCGACCTCGACCCCATAGATCTGCGCGAGGTGGGAGCGGATGTCACGCACGCTCATCCCGCGCGCGTAGAGCGAGAGGATCCGGTCGTTGGACCCCGCGAGCCGGCGGGCGTTCTCGGGACCGACCGCGGTTCGAAGTCGCCGTTGCGGTCCCGAGGAACCGCCAGCGTGACCGCGCCAGCGTCGGTCAGGACGGTCGTTCGTCGCCGAAGATGGATGGCCCGAGGTTCAGTCCTCGACGCCCGCGGCGTGCAGGGCATCGACGACGAGCGCGTACTCAGCTGCGGCCCTCGGGGACCGCTTGGCGCCGGCCCGGGCCGCGCTCAGCGCCTTTGCTGTGGGTGTTGCGCCTAGGGCAAGCAGGTGGTGCAGCATGCGCACCTGTCCGAAGGCGGCCGCCCACTCAAGGGGCGTCTTGTCCTTCATCGCCCCGTTGATGTCCGCTCCGTGGTGCAGCAGCAGGTCGACGGTCTGCGGATGGCCTTGTGCCGTTGCGGTCGCTGCCAACACCAGCGGTGTATGGCGCAATCTGCCCTGGGCGCCGGTGGTGGCGCCGGCCTCGAGAAGGGTCCGTACCACGGCCGTGTGTCCGTGCATCGCCGCCAGGTTCAGCGGCGTGGACTCGCCGTACTCTCCTGCGTCCTGCTGCGGGTCTGCTCCTGCGGCAAGGAGCACACGAAGAACGCCGGTGTGCCCTGCATGCGCCGCGAGGTCCAGCGCTGTACGCCCATCGCTGCTCGGGGCGTCCACCTCCGCGCCCTCACCCAGCAACTGCGCCACCACGCTCACGTCGCCATTTCCTGCAGCACATACCAGCTGATCCGTCATCTCCATACGTCGATCATGCACGGCCATTCGTCTTCGCTGACAAACGGTCCAGGCGGCCGTGCGCCGGTGCTTCTGCTGCTGCAGGCGTCTCCGGCCGGACGCGGCCGTCGGCCGACCGGCCCGCCGCCCGATCCGACCCGTACACGGCAGGACCGCTGAATCGACCGCGGAACGGCCGCGGAACTTTCGTCCAAGACAAGGCCTGCGACTTCAGCGAGCCTTGAGCCATGCCCAGAGACGACGCGGGGGACGCGCCCCCACAGCGCACTGCCGATGACCGCTGGGAGGTCGCCCGCCCGCTGGGCGGCACCTCTCTCGACGGCGTTCGCATGGCCGGGTTCCGGGACCGCATGGCCAGCGGACTGGACATGCGGGTGCTGCCGCAGCCCGCCGTGATCATCGTCATCGGGCTCGGAGCCGGCCCGGTCACAGTGGAGAGCGCTTCCGGGCACCGGCCGCTGAGGGGTCTGGTCGCCTCCCTGTCGCCCGGTGCGGCCCGTATCCACGGCGAGGGCGTCGAATGCATCGAGGTGGCGTTGTCACCCCGGGCCGCCTATGCCCTGCTGGGCGTATCCCCGCTCGAACTGGATGGCTTCATCACCGGACTCGAGGACCTGTGGGGGCGGCACGCTCGGCTGCTGCGCGAGCAACTGGCCGACACTGCGTCGTGGCAGGAACGCCTCGCGCTTACGGACGCATTCCTCAGGCAGAGGGCCGCAGGGGCCCCGCCCATGGCGGCCGAGGTCGCCGCCGCCTGGGACGCCATCGTGGCCGGCCGGGGCCGAGTGCGGGTCGGCGACCTCGCCGCGTCCTGCGGGTGGAGCCGCAAGCGGCTCTGGGCCAGGTTCAGCTCCCAGGTCGGCCTGACCCCCAAGCGCGCCGCCATGCTGGTCCGCTTCGACCACGCCGCCCGGGCGCTCCTTGCGGGCGAGCGCGCCGGCGACGTCGCCGCGGCGTGCGGATACGCCGACCAGTCCCATCTCCACCGCGACGTTCAGGCCCTCGCCGGGTGCACGCCCGGCGCACTGGCCGGCCTGACCGCGTCCACCGAACCCTGACTGTCCCTCTCCAGACCGATCGGTGATCGGTCGACTCCGAGGAAGGAAGTAAAACCTGTGGTGAACACCGAGGTCCGAGCAGCACAGACGGCGGCAGGCCGGGAGCTCGTCGTCCGGCTCGCGTTCGGGAGCATGGCCGCGCACACCCTGCGCGCGGCGGTCCGCCTGGGGGTCGTGGAACTGATCGGCGACGGGCCGCGCACAGCTGCCGAGGTGGCCGTCGGAGCCGGGACCGCGCACCAGCCCATGACACGCCTGCTGCGTGCCCTGACCGCCCTCGGCCTGCTCGCGGAACACGCCCCCGACACGTTCTCGGTGACCCCGGCGGGCGCGCTCCTCGCCCCCGGCCACCCCGACTCCCTCGCGTCGTTCGTCCGGATGTTCACCGATCCGGCGATCACGCGCGCATGGGAATACCTGGACAGCAGTGTCCGTACGGGGGAGACCGCGTTCGACTCCGTCTTCGGCACCGACTTCTTCAGCCACCTCGCCCGGCACCCCGAGCTCTCCGCGGACTTCAACGCGGCAATGAGCCAGGTCGTCTCCGAGACCGCCTCCGTGCTGCCGCGCGCTTTCGACTTCGGCCGGTTCGCCTCGGTCACGGACGTCGGCGGAGGCAGCGGCACACTCCTGGCCGGCGTCCTCGAAGCGCACCCGGGTCTCACCGGCGTGGTCTTCGACACGGCCGATGGCCTGGCGGAGGCTGCGAAGACACTGGCGCGGCACGGCCTGGAGGAGCGCGGCTCCCTCATCGTCGGGGACTTCTTCCATTCGGTCCCGCAGGGATCGGACGTGTACCTGGTGAAGAGCATCCTGCACGACTGGACGGACGACCGTGCGGTCACGATCCTGCGTCACTGCCGCCAGGTGCTGCCGCCCGGCGGCGTCGTGCTGATCGTGGAGCCGGTGCTTCCCGAGGTCGTCGGCGCCGAGGATGAGGGCACCTACCTGAGCGACCTCAACATGATGGTCAACGTGGGCGGCAGGGAACGCACCCGCGGGGACTTCGAGGAGGTGTGCCGCCGGGCGGGCCTGCGCGTCACGTCGGTCACCCCGCTCGCGGAGGCCGCCCCGTACTCCCTGATCGAGGCTGAGGCCGGCTGACCACAGACCGTGCGCCGAGTAACCGCGCACCCGGTTGAAGCGGCGCGCGTGGTGAGTGGCTTCGGTGCTTCTGGCGGGACCGGTGACGGAGAGGACCGCCCAGTTGTTTCGGCTTCCTTGTCAGCGGACCTGGTCGCTCTTGGGCCCCGCCGCCCGCTGCCCGCTGCCCCTGATCCTGGTCGGGGTTCCGTCTGAGGCGAACGGGTGGTGGAAGGTGAAGGCGTGCGGCGCGGAGCCGTTGTCGTGGAGGTGCTCCAGTCTGCAAACCCCGTCCTGCCAGGGGCATCGCACCGTCGGAGACCCGCTGACCGCCACCCCCTCGCCCCAACCTGACCCCTGCCCAGGACGGCGAGTACCTGGCTGAGGGGGCGGTGGTGTAGCGCGCTCCCGGCACGGTGCACCACCGCTCGGCACCACCGCTCGGCCCCGCCGCTCGGCCCCGCCGTGTTCCTCGTCGACGCCAGGGAGGGCTCCGCCGTCCGGCCCATCAAGGGCACCGGCCACGACGCCGAAAAGGATCAAGCGGAGTCGTCCCACCCCCGCGTCCCGGTATGCCTCCGCGCCCCACCGCCGCCCCGATGACGGCGGTTCCGCACCCCGGCCGCCGAGGCCCGGAGGAGATCCCACATGCGCGCCGCCCTGCCCTTTACCGCTGTCGCCACCGCCGCACTCCTGATCACCACGGTCACCGGCGCCACTCCCGCCGCGGCAGACCGCAGCCCCGACGGCGCAGCGCTGACCAAGGTCTCCCACGGTGACCCGTACGCGGACTGCACCATCGGCGCGAGGTCCCCCGAAAGTGTCGTCTATCCGGGCACCGAGGTCGAGCCGTACCTGTCCGTCGATCCGCGCGACCCCAAGCGCGTGGTTACCGTGTTCCAGCAGGACCGCTGGAACGACGGCGGCGCCCGTGGCCTGGTGGCCAGCTGGACCACGGACGGCCGCACCTTCCGCCGCAGCACGCTGCCGTTCAGCCTGTGCGCCCCGGGCGGCGCGAACTTCGAACGGGCCTCCGACCCCTGGGTGAGCACCGGACCGGACGGCACCGTCTACGCCGGCGGGGAGGGCGTCGACTTCACGAGGAGCACGCGCAGCGCCCTCCTGGCTGCCACGTCCCGCGACGGCGGCCGCACCTGGCAGAACCTCACCACCACGCACGTCGACGAGCAGCCGTTCTTCAACGACAAGCCCTCACTCACCGCCGACCCGATCCGCAAGGGCACCGCCTACCAGGTCTGGAACCGCCTCGACAACGACCCACCCGGCTCCAGCTCCCTCGACGGTCCGGGCTACATCTCCCTCACCCGCGACGGCGGCCGCACCTGGAGCGAGGCCCGGCCGTTCGTCGACACCAGTACCGTGCCCAACACGCAGACCATCGGCCATGTGATCGTCGTCGACCGGCGCACCGGCACCCTGTACGACTTCTTCGACCGGATCACCTACTCCGACGACCTGAGCACCGTCGTCGAAGCCCACTACGCGGTGGTCACCTCGACCGACGCCGGGAAGACCTGGAGCGCCCCGACCACCGTGGCGCGGGACACCTCCGTACCGGAGGTCAACCCGAACGACCCCACCGAGCTGCTGCGCGCCGCGGCCACCCTGCCCAGCCCGGCCGTCGACCCGAAGACAGGCACGCTGTACATGGCCTACGAGGGCTCGGACTTCTCCGGTGGAAAGTTCGACTCCGTCCAACTGGTGCGCTCCACCGACGGCGGACGCACCTGGGGGACCCCGGAGCTGATCAGCCCGGAGGGCGTGCCGGCCTTCTCCCCGTCGATCGCGGTCGACGAACGAGGCACGGTCGCGCTCACCTACTACGACCTGCGCTTCCTCAAGCCGGGCGACACCACCACCCTGCCCACCGCCTACCAGCTGGCCACGCTGCCGCACGGAAACCCGAAGCTCCGGACTGAACGACGGATCTCGCGGGTCTTCGACTGGCTGCAGGCGCCGTTCGCCGGGGGCTACTTCCTCGGCGACTACCAAGGCCTGGCGGCAGACGGCAAGGGAGTACGGGCGGTGCTGACCGAGACCCACTCCGGAGCACCACAAAACCGTACGGACGTGTACAGCGGCCGTTTCCGCACCCGGTGACCTACCCGGGCGCCGTCGCCGCCGCCCGCCCCGAAACCGCTTGAACCGATCGTGTGGCCGCTGAGCAGCGCCTACCACCATCTGCCTTGGATCACAGTCATTGCCTTTCACCGGTGGTGGCGGCTGGGAGTGCCCGGAGCCTTCCCCGTCCATCCGGCGGCCCAAGCCGGCTGCCTCGTACACTTTCACCGCCAGGGCGAAGAACCCGAAGCAGGATCTGCGCCGTGCCCACTGGGCCGGCTGGACGTTCGGCCATGCCGTACAACCCGTAGCTGGACGGGGCCGAGGCCTTCGACAACCTGCACACCCGAACCGGCGCACTCGCGGACGCCACAGTGCTGTACTACCACCCCGACGAGGACGGCTGGAGCCCGTCCAACATCTGGCCCCGGGACCGGTCCTGGGGCTTCTGCACGGACTACGAGCTCTGGGCCACCGAGGTGGCCGCCCCGCGCCACTCGTAGAGGCCCTCCTCGACGACACGGAGATCGAGGCGGCACGACTGCCCTGGGCCACCTGACCTGATCCCGCCCACCCGCCAACGGTCGGCGTACCAAGGGCTCGCGGGGTGCTGCCGGCGTGCAACGGGAGGGGCGGCCCGCGTCGGTGCTGCGCGGGGGCCCGCCTATGCTGCGGTGATGGGTTTGGATCTCTCGTTGTTCATGGCGGACTGGGAACGGTTGTGCCGTTTCCCCGTCGAGGACCGGATCGAAGCACTTCACGACACGACCTGGCCGCCGGAGCTCGACGACGGCCACCTACGGTACGAGCGGGCCGGCGGCTGGCAGTGGCCCCCGGTGCCTGGGGTGGCATGGTGCGCTGAGTACGACTTCTTCTCCACCACCGGCGCCTACCGCCCGCATGCACACGCGGGCGAGGCATGGGACGACTTGCGCCTCTTGGTCGACCCGTCAGTGCGCGAGGCGGTGGACACCTTTCTCGGTAATCTGATCTGGGATGCGGATCCGGCCGACGATCCTGCGCTGACGGGGGGCGGGGGATTCTTCCCGCCGGTCACCGACCGCTGGCGTCCGCATTTTCTTCTGGTCTGCCCGCCGGAGACAGTTGCGGTCAAGGCCGCCGCCTGGAAGCGAGTCGAGCCCCACCTTGAGGCGTTGCGCGAGCCGTTCGCGGCGGAGTGCGCGGGCTGGGCAGGCCGCCCGGACACCTTCGAGGCCTTCACCGCGCTGCTGCGTGAATGGGGCGACGTGACCACGGAGGCTGCTGCCCGCCGCGGTTGGGGCCTGGTGGGTCTGCCCTAGCCGTCAGCAGCGCGGTGCACGCGACCTGCTCGCGCTGGCCACACCGAGCCGAGCGCCACAGCTGGCGAGCGGTGCCAACTGGGAGCGCATCACACCCACTGGTGCAGTCGAGGTGACCGGGCAAAACAGCGTCTGGGATGGTGTCCCTCGAAACCCCAGGTGATCGCCGTCGCAGGGATTCGGCCGAGGGCGATGGCCTGCGTGACGCTCCACCCGGAGACGCATCCATTGGCTGGACGTGGTGTACGAAGCCGTGCACCATCCCGACTGGGATGCGGCCGCGTGCCTCGCGCGGACGACGGTCACTTCATTGGCCCCGGCCTGTCGTGGCCCAAGCTGATCCGCGCAGCGGACAGCGGCCTGTCCGGCGGCAGCACCACCAACCCCCATGCCCGCCTGCTGCTCTTGCTGCCGGCACTCGGCGACGATGCCCTGTCGGACGACGATGCGCCGTCGATCGCCTGCCGGCGACGTGCACGCCTGCACCGCGGTCGCTGCACCTGAGCGGATCGTCGCCGCGCTCCTGGAGGATCAGGGGCCGTAGGGTCCACTGCACCGAGGATCGGGGCGGCTACCCGATCAACGACGGCGGCTCCTCCGACCGCAACCCGGCCAACCCCTTCCCGTGTCCGGGCGCCCGTCAGGCTCGGGTCGCCGACGCGTTCGTGCTCCTCCCCGCCGGTGACTGGCAGCCGTGACCGCACATGTGCACATGCTGCGGGCGGCGTCCGAAGGCGTACGGGCTGACGGCAGCTGCTCGGAAGCTTGCTGACTCATGCGCCGTAGAGCCGTTCGTTCGGATCTAGACTTTGCAGCTCAGCTGTCAGCGGTCAGCAACGGTCCGCGGCCTGGTGAGGGAGGGAGGGCGGCGATGCACACCGTGCCCTGGTTGCACGTGGTTCCGGAATCAGGCGCTGTGCCAGTCGAGCTGCTGCTTCCCGCGACCGGCAAGACGTACGTAGCTCGGCTCGACGGCCGTGAGATGCGTGACACGGACGCCGTTTTCCAACAGTTCTACGACGGTTTACGGTTGCCCGATTACTTCGGCTGGAACTGGAATGCCCTCCACGACTGTCTGCGTGATCTGAACTGGCTGTCTGCGGACCACCACGTACTGATCATCGAGGCTGCGGACGAGATGCTGCCGGGCGACATCTCCGAACAGCGGACGTTCTTCAAGGGCTTGCTGCGGGCCGGACGGCGATGGTCGTACACGCAGAAGCCCGAGGGCATCGAACTCGGCAGGCTCGTGGTGGTCATGTCGTGCGCTGCCGCATCCGTCGCGCCCCTGAAGGAACAGTTGCGGTCATACCTGAAAGAGACGCCCTCATCGTAGGACGGGCTACATCTTGCGGACCTGAGGAAGATGCCGGTTACGTGAAGTTCGGCCCGGTAGATGGACGTGGCGTGGTCTTCCCCCACGGCCGACTTGGACAGCTACCAGCCGGTCCGTGACCAGACGCTCCGGAGGTAGTGAGGCATCCGTCTGGCACAGGCCCAGGTAATGAGTCGTCAGTGGTGGACGATGTCTCTACCCTGAGTCGGAACGGGAGTGCGCGCATTCCCACAGGTTGCGGTGCCGTGGCAGAGCGGCCCATTGCGATCGACGTGGGCGAGGTCCCGCTCACGGCGACTGACGGGGACGGGGCGGGCCTGCCCCTATCTGTCCGCGGGTTCAAATCCCGCCGGTGCCGCAACCGACCTGAGCTCTCACGGTTCGACGCGGAGCACGGGCTCGGCGGGATCGCCGGACACGGGGTGGGACCTGCACGAGTACCGGCACTCCTCCCTCACCCACCTCGGCGAACAGGGCGCCTCCGAGCTGATGCTGATGGCCGGGTCCCGGCACAAGAAGCCGGAGAACGTCCGCCGCTACTTCAAGCCCTCGGCGGAGGCCGTCGCGGGCATCACCAGCCTGCTGGCCCCGGGCGACGGCCGCCGCTGATCGGCCGCCGCCCACGAGGCCACCGCGGTGCTGGTGCGCGAGGGCAAGGCCTCCGAGGCAGTCGGCACGGTGATGGTCCCCGTCCAGCGCGGAGGCGTGCTGTTCGTGGTCGGCGGCCGGGACGCTGAACTGTACGTCAACAGCCGGCCGCTGGCGCGTGCAGGGCGAGGCCATCTTGCTGCGGCGCCGCTGCTGTCATCGCAAGCGCTACGGACCCGCTTCGCGGTCGGCGGTCCGTGGTGTCACACGGAGAACAGCGGCGTGAAGCCAGCGCTGTGGGCAGCCGGGGTTCGGGGCGGCGAAGAAGGCACGGAGCGCCCTGCCGAGATCGTCGGCGGTGAGGAATCCGTCGCCGCCGGCGAGCTGCTCGCACTCGTCGGCGGCACCCGGGGTGGTGACGTTCCGGGCCTTCAGGTACTGCTCGAACTGGGCTTTGCTGACCTTGTCGCTCTGATCGGTGTCCATGAGGCCGAAGACCCCGACCGCGGATTCCTTGCCGAGCCGAACGGTTTCAGGGCTGGGTTCAACGTGCTGTGGAGGTTGCTGATCCGCAGGTCGACCAGGGATTCAGTCCCGCGGCTGCACGGGGTCGCCGCCGCACCTGGCGGCCGGGACAGCGGTCAGGCGCGCGGCCGTCCGCAGGGCCTTCGGCCGTGACGGCATCACCAGGCGGCGTCCACCGGAGTTGCGGATCTCGGCCGGGACCCGAACCGCTCCCGCAGGGCCAGTACCGGCAGTGCTGCGACCAGGCCCAGCGCCCGCTCCTCCTCGAACCCGAGCCGTGAGTGACCGGCGTGCCACGACGTCACGATGCCTGATCCGGTACGGCTCACCGTTCCGGAAGGGTGATAACAGCGTTTCCCATGAGATACGTTGTTACCGTGATCATGTCCTACCAAGACGCCCAGCGCGTCGGCCAAGAGGCCGTCCGCACCACGATCCTCGACTGTGCCATCGGCCTGCTGGCCGCGGAAGGCCCGGCTGCCCTCACCATGCGCCGGATCGCCACCGAGATCGGTTCATCCACCAAGGTCCTCTACACCATGTTCGGCGGGAAGGAAGGCCTGGTGGACGCCCTCCACCAGGAAGGGTTCGCCCGGCTGCGCGCAGCACAGCAGCGCGTGTCCGGATCGGACGATGCCTTGACGCACCTCACAGACCTCGGTACGGCCTACCGGAGTCACGCCCTTGCCGAACCCGGCTACTACTGCTTGATGTTCGGGCAGGCGGTCCCCGGCCATCGGCCCAGCGCCGAGGCGCTGGCCTCGGCCGAGACCGCCTTCGAGGCCTCGGTCGCCGCCGTCGAGGCCTGCATCGAGTCCGGCGTCTTCGGGCCGGGTGACGCGGGCGAAATCTCAAAGCTCTTCTGGGCCGCCGCGCACGGCGCGGTGAGCCTGGAGATCGCCGGGCACTTCCCGCCCGACGTCGCGGCCCGCCGCTACGAGACCTTGATGGCCGCGCTGGGACACGCGTTCTCCGCCACCGACCAACAACCAGGACGGACTTCATGACGACCAACCGCTACCTGTCGGGGAGTTTCGCACCGGTCACCGAGGAGGTCACGGCGTTCCACCTGCCTGTCACCGGACGCTTACCGGACCACCTCAACGGCCGTTACCTGCGCACCGGCCCCAACCCGCTCGGGGTCGAAGATCCCGCGGCCCACATCTGGACACTCGGCCACGGCATGGTCCACGGCGTGCGCATCCGAGACGGTCGCGCCGAGTGGTACCGCAACCGATGGGTCCGCTCCACCTCGGTCGCCGATCGGCTCGGGGAACCACGGCGCGGCACCCCGGTCGACGAGCGGCTGGACATGGCCCCGAACGTGCAGGTCGCCGGACTCGCGGGCCGTACGTTCACGCTGCTGGAGGGCGGCATACGCCCGTACGAACTCACCTACGACCTGGACACGGTCGGACCGTGCGACCTCGGCGCGACGCCCGAGGGCTACAGCGCGAACGCCCATTCCGTCTTCGACCCGCACACTCGCGAGCTGCATTCGCTCGGCTTCCTGTACGGCTCGGACCACGTCCAGCACATCGTGATGGACGCCGCGGGCACGGTGGTGCGCAGCACCCTGGTCCACGCGCCCGGCAACCCCTATATGCACGACTTCGCGCTGACCGACAACCATGTGGTCCTTTTCGACGCGCCCGTCGTGTTCAGTGCTCCCCATCTGTCGACCGGCGTCCCCTTCACCTGGGATGACACCCACCAAGCACGGGTGGGAGTGATGCCCAGGGCGGGCGGCGAGGTCCGCTGGTTCGAGGTCGCGCCGAGCCTGGTGGGCCACACGCTCAACGCCTACGAGGACGGCACGGACGTCGTCATCGACCTCGTTCGGCACCCCGAGGGCTTCGACATCAGGAACGTCGGCGCCAGCCGTCCCACCCTGGAGCGCTGGACGGTCGACCTGTCCGAGGGCCGGGTTCACGAGGAGCGGCTCGACGACCGCATCCAGGAGTTCCCGCGGCTCAACCCCTGCTACCTTGCTCGCCCCTATCGCTACGGCTACTCCGCTGTGGTCGAGCTCTACGCGCCGCCCACCAGCCCCGACGACCCCCGACCGGACGAGGGTTTCAGCAACGCTCTGTTGAAGCACGACCTGCTGCGGGGCACGACCGAGGCACACGAGTTCGGGCGGTTCGGCGCCGTGGGCGAGGGTGTGTTCGTCCCCGCCGAGTCGCCCACTGCCGAGGACGACGGCTACGTCATGGCATACGTGCACAACCCCGAGCGCGGTGCCGCCGACCTGGTGATCCTCTCGGCGCAGGATTTCACGGGTGAGCCCGTCGCCCGCGTTCACCTGCCCGTGCGCGTACCGTTGGGACTCCACGGAAATTGGGTCGCTGATGCCCCCGGGGGTACACCCACTTAAGAGCGTGTCCTATGTGGCCATGGGTCATTGGGCTCGTCATGGGGCGGGGTACGGGGCGTTGGATTGTTCCGGACGGACTGTGGGAGATCGCGAAACCGTTGATCCCGCCGTCGAAGATCCGACCGCAGGGCGGCGGCACGCAGGACACGCCTGATGAGACGCTGTTCGCCGCGATCATCCACGTGCTGGTCAGCGGCTGCGCCTGGCGGGCCCTGCCACCCTGCTTCGGGATATCGAAGTCCACAGCCCACCGCCGGTTCCTGATCTGGTCCCGGGCCGGAGTCGGGGGCCGGCTCCACGAGGGGATCCTGCACCGGCTCGACGACGCCGGCCTGCTCGACCAGCCAAGCCCTGAAGCCCATGGTGCTCGGCAACCAAACGAGACACGATCCCACCGCGGCCGCCACTTCAAGCCCCAGCGCCTGCACGCCGACAAGGTCTACGACATATCTGAACTGCGGAAATGGCTTCGCGGCAAACGGATCGGCGTCCGCATCGCCCGCAAAGGCATCGAGTCGTCAGAACGACTCGGACGCCGCCGGTGGGTGATCGAACGGACCATGTCCTGGCTCGCCGGCTACCGCCCGACTCAACCACCGCTACGAACGCCATCCCCTCAACCACCTGGCCTTCCTCGGCCTCGCAGCAGCGATCTGCTGCTACGAGCGGCTCACCCCTCGCCGCATAGGACGCGGTCTACGTGGTTCGGTCGGTGCGGTGGGGAAGGTACAGCACCATCATGAGATAGCATGCTCGATCTTGTGCGCCACCGGTCACGCTGGCAGGGCGGACGGTCGGTGACTGACCTGGCGCAGTGAAGGTTGAGTTTTCTCATCGAACCTTGAGTGCCCTCGGTTTGGTACGGTCGGGGTCGAGGCCTTGCGCACCCGTCACGGGCAGTCGCCGCAGGTGTGCACATGGCGGGCGAGCCGTTCAACGCGGTCGGCGCCGGGAGTGGTGCCGATCCGGCCGCGCAGCGCGTCGGCGGTCCGTCGGCCCTCGTCGTCAACTCCGGCTCAGCCGCCGCGCGATGGCCTCCAGCAGTTCATCCAGTGCCGCCTCGTGCGTCCGCCGCCGAGGCCGGGCCAACCCCACCCGGCTGGGCGAGACCCCGGAGACCGGACGGAACACCACGCCCGGGTGGCAGTAGAAACGGGCCGCCGACGCCGGGGCGAGCGCCACGCAGCCGCCAGCCACTGCTCCGAGCCACTCATCGGGGCGGCTGGTGACCGCGCCGACCCGGACGGGGTGTCCGTCGCGCTCCTCGGTGGCCAGCCAGTGCTCCCTCCAGGCTCCGGTCTCGGCTCCGGCCGCGACGAACGGCTCGTTCGCCAGCTCCCAGAACTCCACCGTCTCGCTGCTCGCCAGCGGATGCCGAGCCGGTAGCAGCACCCCACGCTCCTCAACGAACAACTCCCGCACCGTCAACCTCTCCTGCCCCGGAAACGGCAAACGCAGCACTGCCGCATCCACCTCACCCCGGGCCAGGCCCGCGCTCGGGTCCGACCAGTCGCACTGCCGCAGTTCCACCCGCCACTCCGGTCGCGCCTGGCGGAACTCGGCGATGACCTCAGGAACGGCACCCACCGCGCCAGCGTCCAAGAAGCCCAGGCGCAGCACCCGCGCCGCCCGGCCCGTTGCCTGCACCGCCTCGTCCCAGCCGTCCAGCAGTGCGGGCACCCGCGAGGCGAGCTCACGACCAGCTTCGGTCAGCGTCATCCCCGACAGCGAGCGCGTGAAGAGCCGTACCCCGAGACCGTCCTCCAGGCGCCGGATCTGCTTGGTCAGCGCAGGCTGCGAGACGAACAGCCTCTCCGCTGCCCCGGTCAGGCTGCCCTCCTCCGCCACCACGGCGAAGTATCGGAGCAGACGCGTGTCCAGGTCCATGCCACCAGGTTATAGGAGCAGGTATTGGACGGTGACGAAGTGCTCGCGGACCCTGGAGGCATGACCGGCACCCAGCTCGCGCTCCTCGTCGTCACCCTGCTCACCGCCGCCGTCAACGTCGGTATCGCGGCCGCCGACCTCGCCGGGGCGCGCTTCGTGCTGGCCAACTCGGCGGAGGTGGGCGTCCCCCGATCCTGGTTGCCCTGGCTGGCCGCCCTCAAGCTGGCCGGTGCGGCGGGCCTCCTCCTCGGCCTCTTCGACGCCGCACCGCGTCTCCTCGGCGCCGCCGCGGCCTGCGGCCTCGTCCTCCTCTACCTGGGCGCGCTCGCCTTCCATTTCCGCGCCCGCGTGCTCTACAACCTCGCGTTTCCCGGTTTCTACTTCGCCACCGCCGTTGCCTCGCTGGCATTGACCGTGTCCGCCTGATGGCGGCACCACTCAATGTTCGAGGAGAACACTCAACCTTCGCCGCGACGGGTCAGTGACCCTGGCAAGGGGCCAGGGAGGGGAGCCCGTTGTGGCGCTGAGGCCGGCGGTGAAGCCGATGCTGGCGCAGGTCGCGGAGTCGGTTCCGGGCCGGGCTGCGGTGCGGGCGGGTGTGGCGTACGAGCAGGAGCTGGACGGGCACCGGGCGCTGCTGTTCACCCCGGCCGGTGCCCGGCCGGGCCGGGCGGCACGGTGCTGGTGCAGACCCGCTGCGGGGCGCTGGTCCAGGACCGGTGGCCGGACCTGGTGGCAGCCGCCGAGGGGCAGTTGCCGCACGGCCTGGTCCTTGACGCGAGCTGGTCGTGTGGGACACGGAGGCGGGTCGTTCGAGGCGTTGCAGGCCGGGCTGCCGCTCGCGCCCGCGGTGCCCCGGCCCTGGCCGCCCGACGGCCGGCCGCGCCGCCGTGTTGGCGCGCGTTGGTGATGGCTTCCCGCCCGCCACTGAGGCCGTGCACCTGGTGCGCACCACCACCGCCGTCCACGATGCGCACTACACGATGGAGAGGTGCGCCGGGTGGGCTCCGGCCGGTGCGGGGTGGGCGGCGAGGGGCTGGCCCACTCCGAGGCCTCCAACTCGCGCAGGACATCGGCGACGTCCTCGTGGTCGTCCGGTGAGGAACTGCACGGGGAAGTCGATGACGGCGCAGGCGATGCCTTCTGCTGCGTCCGGCCCGGCCTGCGCCCAGGTTCGCAGGAGGGTGGCTACCAGGACTCGCCCGAGGGCCTCAGGGCGAAGGTCTCCGTGGACGGCTCGCCCGCCTCCGGGTCGGGCAGGGCGGTGACGGGGACGACGATCCGCTCGACGACGTCGACGAGCTGTTTGGCCATTCGCGGCTCGGCGCTGGCGAACCGCTGGCGGCTTCGACGTCACCGGCCTGGACGGCCCGGGGGTACCTGCAGGCGCTGATGGCCGCGTGCGGGGCCATCGGGACGAGTGGCGCGGTGTCGGGCATGCGGCTCCTCATGTACGGGCTGCCTCGCTGTTCGCGGCGGCCTCGGCACCGATGCTGGGGCTGGGGCCATGTGGACAGAGTCCGGCGCCAGGGGGAGGGGAGAACTCTCCCCCTGTGGCTGCGACGACGCAGCAAGCTGGCAAATCAGCACGCTTGTTGGCAAGCGACGCCGAAACTGCTCCGTGGCTACTTGAGCCGGGCCGCGATGGGTGGAACCTGACCAGGCATGTGGGAACTAGTAGAGACGTGTCGCAGTCCGGACAAGGTCGGCGACGGCTCTGGACCGGCTGTGCGGTGGCCAGGCGATCACGGTGGTGACTGTCGGCGCGTCCAGCACGGGGACGGCGGCGAGGTCACCGGGCAGTTGGGCTCGGCACGACTCCGGTGAGACCGCGCAGGCACGGCCGAGCGCGACGAGCTGCAACAGCTGCGCGTGGTCGCGGACCAGCGGGCCGGGGCCGGGCGGGTAGGTGCCGTCGGGGTAGGGCCAACGTGGCAGGGGCAGGCCCGGCAGCCCGGTGATGTCGGCCATGTACACATGGGCCCGGACAGTGAGCGGATGCCCGGCCGGCAGGACCACAACCTGGCCTTCCGTGCCGAGCTCTTCGGTGTCGAACCCGGCCGTCGAGTCGAACGGCCGGTGCAGCAGCGCCACGTCGGCCCGGCCCTCGCGCAGGAGTCGTTCCTGCTCGGCCGGCCCGCACAGGTTGACCTCGACCGGGACCGCCCCGGGTTCGGCGGCGTACGCGTCGAGCAGTTTCGCCAGCAGTTCTCTGGACGCGCTGGCCTTCGTGACCAGGACCAGGCCAGGACGGCCGGTGGTGGCAAGCGCGGCGCGGCGGGTCCGGCGTTCAGCAGCGTCGACCGCGTCGAGGGCCGCGCGGCCCTCGGACAGCAGCACCGAACCGGCCTCGGTCAGCGTGACGGTGCGGCTGGTCCGATCCAGCAGCGTTGCCCCGAGCCTGCGTTCGAGCTGCTGGATCGCCCGTGACAGGGGCGGCTGCGCGATCCCGAGCCGCTGCGCGGCGCGCCCGAAGTGCAGCTCTTCAGCGACCGCGACGAAGTAGCGCAGTTCCCGGGTCTCCATACGGCCACGCTACCCCCGATCAATACCCGGCCGGTATCGTCGCCCACCCGATCGGTCTTGGACCCCCGCTGGAGTCCGACGGCAGCATGGTCCCCATGAGTGAGCGAACGATTGCGCTGGTCACCGGCGCGAACAAGGGAATCGGCTACGAGATCGCCGCGGGCCTCGGCGCCCTCGGCTGGAGCGTCGGAGTCGGCGCACGCGACGATCAGCGTCGTAAGGCCGCGGTGGAAAGACTGCGCGCGGCCGGCGTCGACGCGTTCGGCGTACCACTGGACGTGACCGACGACGCGAGCGTCACCGCCGCCGCACGGCTGATCGAGGAACAGGCCGGGGGCCTCGACGTGCTCGTCAACAACGCCGGCATCGCCGGCGGCATGCCGCAGGAGCCCACCCAAATCGATCCCGCCACCATCCGGACGGTCGTGGAGACCAACGTGATCGGCGTCATCCGCGTCACCAACGCGATGATGCCGCTGCTGCGCCGCTCTGCCGCACCGCGGATCGTGAACGTGTCCAGCAGTGTCGGCTCCCTCACCCGGCAGTCAGGAACCGCTGCCGAGCAGACGGCGGGTCCGGTGGCCGTGGCGTACGCGCCGTCGAAGACGTTCCTGAACGCCGTCACCCTCCAGTACGCCCGGGAGCTGAGCGGCACGAACATCCTGATCAACGCCGGCTGCCCCGGCTACGTCGCGACCGACCTCAACGGCTTCCGCGGCGTGCGCACCCCCGAACAGGGCGCGGCGATCGCCATCAAACTCGCGACCCTGCCCGACGACGGCCCGACCGGCCAGTTCTTCGACGACGCCGGCGTAGTGCCCTGGTGATGCGCACGGCGGTCATCACCCGCCGGGTGAGGCGCTTCGCCCGAGTCGGGGACAAACCGTGTCGTTGAAGGCTCTGCTGGCAGATCCGTTCATCCGCTGCGCCGACCAGGCCGGCCGGGTGGGCGCGTGTGACTCAGGGAAGCGTCTGTCAGCGCGCGAACGCCGAAGACTCGCGACCGGTTCCCACGTGAATGGCAACTCACCGCAGGTTGCAAGCAGCGTGACCATCTGGTTCCAACAAGCGTGACCTGCGGGGTCCGAACCGCAAGGGCAGCACACCCTCATGGCCGACCACCGCATCCCGTCACGACCGCCCCTGCTGGTTTCCGGCGGCGGCCGACGGGCAGTGTCTACCGGTTCGCGATGGTCGCGTCTACGATCTCGACCTTCATCTCGGGCTTCGCGCCGCCTGCGGCGCTCTCGCAGGTCGACCAGTGTCGGCGGTCTCCGTCCAGTCTGCGACCCGGCCGATCTGCAAGGCGAAGCCGATGGCTGGAGTACGACCCGGCGCGCGACTGGCTGCCCGGCCCGTCCGCGAACGCGCCGCAGGTCGAGCAGTGACGCCGGTCCGGCGTGTCATGGGGCGTCGTGACGGGAGTGCTCGGTGAGGAGCAGCGCGATGTCGTCGGCACGGTAGGAGGAGCGCCGGGCGTTGTGCAGCAGCCGGTCGGCGAGTTCGTCCAGGGATTGGGCGTGGGCGTGGGCCAGGGACGTCCGCAGGCGGTCGATGCCCACGTCGATGTCGGCCCCCGGTTCCTCGACCAGGCCGTCGGTGTAGAGGGCGAGGAGGGACCCCGGCGGTAGGGCGATCCCGGTCGGGGGATAGGCGCTCGTGGGCTCCACACCGAGGAGTGGGCCGACGTCGAGGTCGAGGGCGCCGGTCGGGCCGTCGGGACGGCGGAGCATGGGTGGAAGGTGCCCGGCGGTTACGGCGTGGGCTTGGTGGCTGCGGGGTTCGACGCGGATGTAGCAGCAGCTGGCCAGGAGCCCGGGGTCGAGATCGATGAGGGTCCGGTTGACTCCGGCCATCACATCGCCGGGTGCGTCGCCCACAGCCGTGAAGGCCCGTACTGCGCTGCGCAGCTGGGCCATGGTGGCCGCGGCGGCGATGCTGTGCCCCTGTACGTCTCCGATGACGAGAGCGACCCCGTCCTCGACGGGGATGACGTCGTACCAGTCGCCGCCGATGTCCATTCCGCTGGTGCCGGGCAGGTAGCGCGCGACGGCACGGATCCCTGGGACCACTGGCAGCCTGTGCGGAAGGAGTGTCTGCTGCAGGCCCCGGGCGACGGCGAACTCCGAGTCGTAGAGCCGCGCCCGTTCCAGGGCCTGGGCGATCAGCCCGGCGAGTGCGGTGAGGACGCCGCGGTCCTTCTCCGTGAAGCGGTGGGCCTCGTCGAAACCCAGGACACAGGTGCCGACAGGGCGGCTGGAGGCGATCAGGGGCAGATACGCCCAGGAGCTCACCTCTCCGACGGGGATGCCGGGGTATCCCCGGGAGAGGTCCTGCTGCGACTCGATGAACAGCGGCGCACCGGAGGTGAGCGTCTCCGTACCGGGCAGGCGGGCGTGCAGCGGAACGCCCTCCAGCCAGTCGAGGAAGTCCTCGTGGCGGCCGGTGTGGAAGAGCCGGTGCATCGTCTTGCCGCGGACCACATAGATCGCCAGTTGCTGTCCCCCGAACGCCGGCAGCAGCTGGTCGGCCAGGACCTGGCAGACTTCCCGTGCCGTGACCGCCTCAGTCAGCGCGCTGCCCAACTGCAGGACGTGGTACATGACGCCCATCCGCGCCGGCACCCCTCCGGCCTCGGAGGCACCGACCGCTGACGCCGGTGGGGGACGTGTGTCGGGGACCACCCGCCCGGTGACCCCGTCCCGTTGGGGGTGGAGGGAGAAGGCGAGCCACTGGTCGGGCGGGCGGCGGGCCAGGAAGGACGAGGGCGTCTGGGAGATCATCGCTGACCGGTGCCGGTACTCGATGTCCGGGTCCGACAGCCAGGGCACCGCGTCCCACAGAACCCGGCCCAGCACCTCCTCACCGGAAACGCCCCACAAGCGCAGGGCGCTGTGGTTGACGTAGGTCAGCCGCCCGTCGGGGGCGAGCGAGAACACCCCGTCCCGCAACCGCTCGACCGCGACGAGCGCCGCATGGCCCGCCCGGGCGTCCACGACCGAACCGACCAGGTGGGTGCGCGCCCGCGCATCGTCGGTCTCCAGTAGGCGCGCCCACACCTCCACCGTGTGGTGGCCTTCGCTGCCGACCCCGCGCTCCCGTACCCGAAGGCGGCACGCGGTGGTCCGGCCTTCGCCGGCTGCCTCCCGGGCAAGGGCCCGGAACGCGGCGAGATCACCGGGATGCAGGCAGGCAGCCAGCGTTTCGGCTCGGCCGTCGAATGCGCCGGGGTCGAAACCGAAGGCCGCGCAGAACTCATCGTCCACGGTGAAGGTGCCGGACGGCAGGTCCCAGTCGAACAAGCCCACCCGCACGGCCCTGGCGGCGGGCGCCGGGATCTCGACCGGAGCCGTGCCGGGATCGCATTCCACCGGATCGCCGGTACGGGCACGCAGGGCGACCAGGGAGTCACCGAGCCGGCCGGCGAGGGAGCGCAACCTGCGGCGCCGCTGGGTCTTGGAAACGTTCGCGTTGCCGGGTGAGGTCGCCCAGACGATCGCCAGCGATCCGAAAGTCTCCCCACGTGCGGCCACCGGCACGGAGCAGGAGCCGAAGGCGTACGGCAGCGCTACGGCGAGCTGGGGAAACCTTCGCATCGTCTCGTCCGCGTCGGCCAGGTGGACGGTGCGCCCGGTGCTGTACGCCATGGCCACGGGAATGGGACTGCTCACCGGGATGAGACGCCAGCCACCGAGCAGGGAGGGCGTTGTCCCGTAGGTCGCGCTCAGCACGAGGGACCGGCGGTCGCGGGAGCGAAGAAAGATACTCCCCGCATACGCGCCGGTTGTGTCTACGGCCTCGACGATGGTTGCGGCGAGCAATTGCTCGCGCTCCGCCGTCCCATCGCCGATCGTCTCGCGCACACCTCCAGTCTGCGCAGGTCACTCGCCGGCACCAACCCGCCAGCCCGGCGTGACACGGCGATCGCAGATCGTGACGGTTGGGGCTTCCTGAGGTATGCCGGGAGGTGCGGCGAGAGGCTCGCGGCGGGTGTGAAGACCGCGGCGGCGGCGAAGGGCCTGCGGGTGGGTGTGCGGTCGGTGGAACGGTGGCGCCGTGCCCGGCGCGAGGGCGGCACGTTCGTTCGCCCTCCTGCACCGGACGATCGATTCGGGGAGGACGGTCCGGTCCGGCTGCGTACTCGCTATTCGGGGCTGAGCGGGTAGAGCCCCGTCCCCTCGTACAGAGTCCAGTCGGTGGGGCCACCAGCAACATGCGGGGCCCCTTGCCGAGGCGGGCACACCGGCTGACGGGAGGGGTCTCGCCTCGCTCGCCCTGGTGCTGGCAGGGGCGTCCCCGCCTGCGACGGCCTCGGTGTCGGCACGGGCCGCGAACACCCTTCCGGCGGACGGGCGCACCGGTGGGCCGTTGAAGCCCCGGCTCGACGTAAGACGACGGGGGACGGGGCCGGACCGGACAACGCGCGCCCGGCACTGAGACGCACATGGCGCACGACACCCGTGCCGGACGGTGCTGGCGCCTTCGGGGCGCGGTCACCCAGGGCAGCGGGCGCCCAGCACCTCCAGGTAGTGCGGGTTGTACATTACGCCGAGGACGTTGCCGAACGGGTCGAGTACGGCTCCGGCCCGGAAGTCGCCGTAGTCGCGCAGTGGCTCGTGCTCCTTCGCGCCGAGCCCGAGCAGCCGGGCCATCTCCGCGTCGACATCGTCCACGTGCCAGTACGCGACCACACCCGCCGGGGCGGAGGGGGTACGCGAGATGCCGAACTCCTGCAGGTGGTCGCCGAGTCGGAACTCGATGTAGTCGGGTCGTACGAAGTACGGCTCCACGCCCAGGACTTCGGTGTACCAGGCGCGGGCGGCGGCCAGGTCGTCGGCGTGGTAGCGGATGGTGGCGAGGCCACGGAAGGTCGTCATGTGGGTAGTGTGGCAGTCATATAGGACAGTTCCTGTCCTTCATCGGCACTGACTTGTGCGGCTGCACGGCGATGCCTGCGGCTGCGGCTGCGGCTGGTGCGTGGTCAACGCGTTCACAGAGTGCGGCGACAGCGGCCGGGATGATTTCCAGGAGCTCGGCGGCCTCGGGTTGAGCTGACGTGGCGTTGGGGCACGATGCGGGCACTGCGGTGACCACCATCCCACGGTAGCCGGACGCCACGGCCCGCCCAGCCCACGTCGGTCGCCGTGGTTGCCGACACCGGCGACATGACTGCCGCACGACCCGTTTCGATGGGCCGCTCCGGTCGAGGTTCCCAGCCATGACAATGGACAGACGGAACGAGGCTTGTGATCTCGCGTGCGCCCGTTGTAGCGGAGATCCCCACTGCCCGGCGGGCACTTCACACAAGGTGGACGGAATGGCTGTGATATTGGAGAACCGGGCTCTGGCCCTGTGGCTGCGCGCGACCCTGGCGGCGGCCCTCTACGCCCTCGCCGCCTTCATGCTGGCCCTGAGCGTCCCGGCGATGGGCAGAGAAATGACCCCGACGACCGACCAGGACGTAAGGGCCGGCGCGAATTTCTGCATCATCCTGTCCGTTCTCTTCCTTGGCGTCACGGCCGTCGTATCCCGCCGATGGAAGTCGGCCCTGGCAGTGTGTCTGCTTCACCTGATCATCACGATGTACGTGTGGACGCAGGTGCCTTCGTTGTTCTGATCCGCGGACGCGAGGCGTCACCGGCGCGGGTCACTGGCACCCTCTGCCGAAGACGCGCGCAGCGTCCTGGAACCCCTGCACCCGACCGACTGCGCGAGGACTTCCCCGCCCTCACGCTGCCCGGCCACTGCATCGCGCATGTAGCCGCCGACTCCCGGTTGGACGAGGTGGTGCAGCACCTCCTCGGTCGTACGGCCGAGGGAGCGTCTCCCCCTGCTCTGTCGGAGGCCGGCACGAGGGTTGTCCACCCGGCTGCCCAGATCGCGACCGTCTTCGTTGGCGGCGCCGGAGCCCACACCGTGCTGCGCCGCGAGCCGATGCTCTCCTCCCGGATCTTCATCCGGCAGCACCCATCCGCCTCACCCCGGCCGAGGTCCCCGAAGCGATCCCGCTCTTCCAATGGACCCCGGCCGGCCCGCGCGGCGCCGTGCTGGTGCAGACCAGTCGTGGGGCGCTGGTCCAGGACCGGCGGCCGCACCTGGTGGCAGCCGCCGAGCAGCTGGCTTCGTCAGCCAGTAGCGGCTCTGGTCCACTTTCCGTGGAGGCTCACGGAAAGTGATGCCGGTGGTGTGTGGTGGGATGGCCTGACTCTGCCGTTGATCTGCTGGGAGACCATCGTGACGTCTTCGTACCCGTCCCTGACTCGTGCCTTGGCCGAGGCCTTGGTCGACGTCCTGTGGTTCATCGACGGCAGCGAAGACGAGCAGATGGATCAGGACGCCGCGGTCAAGGTGATGGAGGGTGTTGCCCATGTGGTCAGCACGCTGCCGAATGATCAGCGGCAGGAACTGGTTGAGCTGGTGGGGGAGATGGCAGCCGCCGAGACCGACCCGGCTCGTCGCGAGTTCCTGGAAGAGTTCCCGGAAGCGTTCGGGCTGGTCGACGACGAGTCCTGAGCAGCCTTTTCAGGAGTAGAGCAGGACGCGCTTGCGTAGGAGTTCGAAGCCGGCGCGGCCGACCATCTGGCGCTCCAGCATCTTGATGCGGTTGACAGGGCCTTCGACGACTTCGGAGTTCCACGGCTGCGAGAGTCCAGCAGTAACGGCGTCGAGGTCACGCTCCAGATGCCGGGCGAATCGCTGGAGGCTGGGCTCCTCAACCATCCCCGGTTCCACCTGCACTTCACCCCGACCGGGTCGTCCCGGCTGAACCTGGTGGAGCGGTGGTTCGCCGCACTCACCAACAAGCATAGGTCTTTGACGTAGTCGTGACGCACAACGGCGCCGTCCGACGGTAGGCGCTGTCCGCCACACGCGGGGTGAAGCCGCGTGCGATGTCGTCCCAGATCGGTTGGGCGGCAGCGGGCACCTTGAGCGGGCGATCTCGCGCTGCCCGTTCGTGATGAGGGCGTCACTTGCAGCCCCAGCGGGCGCCGTCCGTGCCAGCGCCCAGCTGCCTTGCACGAGCCCGCTACCTGGTTTTGGTCTGAACCCGGTCTTGGTGGGTCAGCGGGCGAGGGAGACGGCGAAGGGCTCAAAGCCCTGTCGGCGCAGGATGTGGGGTACGACCAAGATCATGGCCTCGGTTGCGCGGGCTGTGGTGATGTCGCCGAGGTTTTCGATCCATGCGGGCTGCCAGCCCAGGTCGCCGAGCAGCCCGGCGACGGTCGTCTTCGCGTGTTCGTTGTTGCCCGAGACGTAGACGGTCGGTGAGGTGGCCAGGGTTTCGGGAGCGGTCATGACCATGAACAGCATGGTGTTGAGGGTCTTGACCACATGGGTGTCGGGAAGGGCGGCCTGGAGCTGTTCGGCGAGGCTGCTGCCGGGATAGCAGAGGTCGCCGGGCAGGCCGTCACCGGCGTCGCGGGTGGCGTTGGAGACGTCGATCAGGATCTTGCCGGCGAGTTCGGTTCGCAGGCTGGCCAGGCGGTCAAGGGCGCTGTCGCCGGGCGTCGCGTTGATCACGATGTCGGCGGTGCGGGCGGTGGTGCGCTGGTCGGCGAAGGAGACGCGAGGGCCTGTGCCTTCCGCAGCCGCTGTGGTCTCTTCCGTCGGGCTCCGGCGGCCGAGGATGACGTGGTGTCCGGCCTCGGAGAGCTTGCGGGCGAGGTTGGTGCCGACGCGGCCGGCGCCCAGGATGCCGATGTTGGTCATGCGGTGATGCTCCTTGCGGTATCGGGGTGGGGAAGAGCGGAGACCTTCGGTCAGGCGATCGGCGAGAGGACCTTGAGGGCGGTGGCGTGGATGCCGGGGGCGGCGGCCAGGAAGTCGCGGCTGCCGGAGTTCCAGGGATCGCCCGCCAGGTCGGTGACGGTGCCTCCGGCCTCGGAGACCAGCAGGGCGCCGGCGACCAGGCCGGAGCGGACGTCGGAGAACTGCCAGAACGCGTCCATGCGTCCGGCGGCGACGTGGATGAGCTGCATCGTGGCGGGAACGGACACACGCACGACCAGGCCGTTGATGAGCATGGCGGTGACGGAGTCACCGATCCGCCGGAAGGTGCGCTCGTCTTCGCCGGGCTTGGCCTGGCCGGTGCCGATGAGCGCGGCGCCCAGGTCGGTCTTGGCGGACACCTTCAGGGGTCGGTCGTTGAGGCGGGCACCGCCGCCGGCGACGGCGGTGTAGGTGTCGCCGGTCAGCGGCAGGTGGACGACGGTGAGTACCGGCCGATTGTCGCGGACCAGGGTGGCGGTGACGGCCCAGTCCTCCATGCCGTGGACGTGGTTGATGTTGCCCTCGGCGGGGTCGACGACCCACCACTCCCCGGGCGGGAGCGCGCCGCCGGCCAGCTCGTCCTCGGCCCACTGCGACCCTCGCCGGGCCCGCAGCAGCGGTTCCCGCAGCACGGCCAGCACCGCGGAGTCGTTGGCGTGGATCTCCTCGACAACCTCGTCCAAAGTCACGCCTCGGGCGTGCGAGGTGTAGCGGTCGCGCAGCGTGACGCCGGCGGCCTTCACCGCGGCGGTCACGTCGGACAGGAGCGTCGCGTCGGCGTCGAAAGGCATGGCTGTGCTCATGGCTGGCTCCTCTGGGTTCGGTCGACGCGGGGCGTTGTCCGCGCCCGCACTTCGAAGTTAGGCCCCCAAACGGTTAACAACAAGTGCATGCTTTTCACTCGTAGAGTTACTCTCATGCAACTGGATTTGAACTTGCTCACCGCACTGGACGCTCTGCTGGAAGAGGGCAGTGTCGCCGGAGCCGCAGCACGCCTCCACGTCACCGCACCGGCGATGAGCCGCTCCCTGGGCCGCATCCGCAAGGCCACGGGCGACCAGATCCTGGTCCGCACCGGCCGCACCATGGTCCCCACCCCCCGCGCATTGGCCATGCGCGCCCAGGTCCACGCCCTCGTCCAGCAGGCCCACCAACTTCTGTCCGCGCAGCAGGAACTCGACCTGGCGGCTCTGGAGCGGGTCTTCACCGTGCGCTGGCACGACGCCCTGACCGCCGCTTGCGGCACCGCCCTGGTCTCCGCCGTCCACCGCCAGGCCCCCGGCGTCCAGCTGCGCCTGCCTGCCGAACCCGGCACGGACACCCCCGAGCTGCGGCGGGGTGAGGTCGACCTCGAATCGAGCTCCAGCGCTCCGACGCTCCCCGACATCCGCCACCGCCTCGTCGGCAGGGACCGACTGGTCGTTGCCGTCCGCCCAGGCCACCCGCTCACCGAAGGCCCGCTGAGTCTCGAGCGTTACGCGGCAGTCGAACATCTCACCGTCTCGCGGCGCGGAAGCCTGCGCGACCCGATCGATGACGCCTTGACCACGCGCGGCCTCGAACGACGCGTCGTCGCCGTCGGGCCCACCGCCGCCTTCGCTCTGCAAGTCGCGCTCGGCACCGACCTGGTCGTCACCCTTCCAGACGCGGTCACCCGCACGGCCCGGGAACAACTCGGCCTGGTCACGCTGCCGCCGCCACTCCAGTTGCCCGACGTCCCCCTGTACCTGCTGTGGCACCAGCGCTACGACGACGACCGCGCCCACACCTGGCTGCGAGACCTGGCCACCGGAACCGTCCAGGCACTATTCGCACCACCGACCGCCTCTCAACAGCCCCTCACCAACCGGACCGGGTAGTGACGGATACGCCCCGGGAAAGGCCCGCGGCAGCTGACTCCCGTACTCAGGAGCACCGTCTTTTCGCCCGAGCGTGCGACGCCCAATGCCATGTCAAAACGACGTCGCCACTCGGGGTCCGGCCCAACTTCTGTGGTGCGGCGCAGCCGCTCGGTGCATCGCGACGAGAGAGTGAGGGAATCTCCAGGCCTGTGGCTTGCCCCGAGTCGGACGTCGGCCCACAGGATCCGACATCCGACACCACAGAAGTTGGGCCGGAACCGCTACTCGCGTACCAAGCCAACAGGCCGTCCAAGAGCTCACGGGGGACCAGCAGACGGGGGGCATCCCGTGGAGCCGGCCTGCACGGACCTACTTGGATTCGATCCGTCCGACCGGGTTGGGGCCGGACGTCAACGCGTCGCGGGCTACCTGCCAGGCGGAGTCCCCGGGGTAGAGCTCGCTGCGCAGGTAAGCCCAAGCGAGCGTGGCGAGGGCGGCGACCCGCTCGGGGTTCTCGTCCGTGGTTTCGGCGACGTCGTATCCCGAGACCCCTCCGAGCCCGTGCTCCGCGTCGAACAGGGTGAGCAGGGACTTGGGGCCCGGGGAGAGAACGTAGGGGTCGGCGTGCCAGTCCGGGCCGCTGACCGTCAGGAAGGCGGAGTCGTCCTTGTCTCCGGCGACCACGAGCGCGGGAGTCGTCATCGTGGAGAAGTCGGTGGTCAGGAAGAAGGAGTAGTTCTCGACGGTGAACTCGGTGAGGGCGTCGCCGCCCCGGCCGGGCGCGGCGAGCAGGACGCCCGCCTTGATCCGGGGATCGGCCAGGTTCACCGTCGTTCCGTCGTGGGGATCGGTGAGCCGGGCGCCGAGCAGCAGGCTCGCGGTGTGCCCGCCCATGGAGTGCCCGGCGACGGCGACCCGGTGCCGGTCGAGGCGGCCGGCGAGCTGCGGGACGGCCTCCTCAATCACGTCGAGCTGGTCGAGGACGCGCGTCATGTCCTCGGCTCGGGTGCGCCAGTGTGCGACGGCCCCGGGGGTATCGGGCTCCAGGCTCAGCGTCCTGGAGTCCAGGTGGGTGGGCTGGATCACGACGAAGCCGCGTGCGGCCCAGAAGTTCGCGAGCGGGGCGTAGCCGTTCAGCGAGGAGAGGTTGTTGGAGAAGCCGAGACCGTGCGAGAGGAGAATGAGCGGCAGGTCGCTCCCGGTCACCGGCGCGGAGATGCGCACCTGGAGGTCCACGGCGCGGCCGGGGGCCGGAAGCACCACCGGGCTGACCGAAAGGACAGGGGTGGGCGAGTGGAGGGTGTCGGCTGTGTAAGCAAGTTCACTCATGAGGGGCATGCCCTTCGATGACCCGCGCCGCCGTCTGTGGACGGTGGCGGGTACGGCGGAGTGGCCGCAGTCAGCTAATCTGAAAGCGGATCGTTGTTCCACTTAAGATACGGAACGCTGATCCGCTTCGTCAACGGTCGCAGGAAGGAGAGCGTGGTGCCCACAGCAGGCCCGGCCAAAGGAGCGTCCGCCCGCAGCAAGCGAGCAGACGCGGTACGCAACCAGCAGACGCTGCTCGACGCCGCCGCGGAAGTGTTCGTGACCTCGGGGATCGACGCACCGATCCGCCAGATCGCCGCCCGGGCGGGTGTCGGGCTGGGGACGCTCTACCGCCACTTCCCCACACGGGCGGACCTGGTCACCGCCGTCTATCACCATCAGATCGAGGCCTGCGCCGAAGCCGGCCCGAAGCTGCTGGCCGATGCCACCTCCCCGTTCGACGCGCTGCGCCAGTGGGTCGACCTCTTCACGGACTTCCTGGTCACCAAGCACGGACTGGCCGACGCCCTCCAGTCCGACAGCGACCGCTTCGCCACGCTGCACACCCAATTCCTCGACCGGCTGATGCCCGTCTGCGCCCAGCTGCTCGACGCGGCCGTCACCGCCGGCGAGATCAGGCCCGGCAGCCAGCCCTACGAACTCATGCGCGGCATCGGCAACCTCTGCATCGGACGCGACAGCGACCCCCACTACGACCCTCGAAGGCTGATCGAACTGCTCCTTCAGGGGTTGCGGCTCTCATGCTGACTTCGGCTCGTCGGGGTGAATCTTCGTGAAGTCCGTGCTGGGCCCGGCGCGGTGGCTGTATCCGTGGTGTGTGAGGTATGCGGATGGGGGCGGGTTGACCGCCGCGGGGCGTCAGCGCCGTGAATCGGTACGCATGCAGGCGGCTGAGCTGTTCGAGTAGAAGGTCAAGCCGTCGGAGGTCGCTCAGCGTCTGCGGGTGAGCCGCAAGTCGGCCTACCAATGGCACCTGCTCTGGCGGGACGGCGGGGCTGTGTCGGCTGTCGCAGTACTGCCTGGAGAAGCTGGCGGGGTTTTGGAGGAGGGACCGGCCGCGCACGGCCGGGTGGAGGACCAGGTGTGGACCGCCGCCCTGGTGGCCACGCTGATCGGCCGGAAGTTCCACGTCTCCCACAGCGTCTCGGGTGCCACCCGCTTGATGCACCGGCTTGGGTTCAGCCCGCAGGTGCCCGCGCGGCGGGTCGCCGAGCGTGACGAGCAGGCCGTGAGCGTGTGGAAGGAGGCGACCTGGGCGGAGGTAGAAGGGTCCGGGCGGCCTGCCAGGGCTACGTCTGTTTCGAGGACGAAGCGGGCTCCACCCGCAGGCCGCCCCGGGGACGGACCTGGGGCCGCCGCATCACGTCCCGCCGGTGCGCTCCACGAGGAAGGCGTCCCGGTACGACTTTGGTCGAGGGGTACGAAGCCCTTCGGCCGATGCACCGCCGACCGCACTCCGTACAGGCTTGCCGGTATGACTTCAGCACCGATCGCCCGCCGGACCCTGCTTGCTGGCACCGCGGCCCTGTCCACCGTCTGCGTCGCCGGCAACGCGGGAGCCCTCCCGATGCCCACCGACGCCGCGGCGTCGCTCCGGACCGCTGGACCGCTCACCTACAAGGGCGTCAACTTCGATACGGACCGTGAGGTCTGGCGGACGGAGTACGTGCGCCGGGAGATCGCGGCCATCAGGGAGCAGTTGCACTGCAACGCGGTCCTACTGCTGGGCCACGACCTTGATCGGCTGACGGGGGCCGCATCGATCGCGGCCGAGTACGGCCTGTTCGTCTGGTTCGAACCGCGCCAGTTCGACAAGGACTCGGAGCAGACCCTCGCCTTCCTCGGCTCGGTGGCGCGCGCTGCCGAGCGGCTGCGCACCCGACATCCCGGCGTGGGCATCGCGGTCGGACCGAGCTGACCATCTTCATGTCCGGGCTGGTGCCGGGCAAGGACTACAACGAGCGCGGCCAGGCGCTGGGGCGCCCCGAGTCGGCCGGCTACCAGGAGCGGCTGAACGCCTTTTTGAACCGGGCACTGAAGACCGTACGGCCGCTGTTCAAGGGGCGGGTCATGTACAGCTCGGGGGAGTGGGAGGAGGTCGACTGGCGCGGCTTCGACGTCGTGGGGGTCAACCTGTACCGGAACGCGGACAACAAGGCCACCTACGCCAGAAGGCTGGGCGCCCTGCAACGGCACGGCAAGCCCGTCGTCATCACCGAGTTCGGCTGCTGCACCTTCACGGGGGCCAAGGAGCAGGGCGGGAGCGGCTTCAACGCGGTGGACTGGGAGCGGGAGCCTCCGGTGGTCAAGGACGGCCATGTGCGCAACGAACGGGAACAGGCAGCCGAGATCGGGGAGCTGCTGGACCTCTACGCGGCCGAGCGAGTGCACGGTGCGTTCGTCTACAACTTCATCGCCCCCGACTCGCCCCACTCCCCGCAGCGCCGCCACGACCTGGACATCGCCAGCTTCGCCCTGGCCAAGACGTTTCCCGCCGGGACGCGGCGCGGCTACGCGGAAACCGGGCACTGGGAGCCGAAGCAGTCCTTCCACACGGTGGCCAGCCGATACCGTTGACACCTCCCGCCACCGGCACCCCGGAGCTTCCGCTCCTCGGGAACGACACTGACACCACCCAGCTGCCAGCCCCCAGGACGAGCACCAGCAGGCCGTCCCACGAGCGGAGGTGGGCATCCGAAGGCTGATCAAGGAGGGCGAGGGATCAACTTCCGGGCCGTCGCCCGCACGGCGGGCGGCAGCTTGGACTTCCTCCGTGCCCACACCGACCTGCGTCAACGTATTGAGACCGTGCGCGGCCAGCAACGGGCCGAAGACCGGCCCTCCCCACAGTCCGCGGCCGTGACGGCGGACCAGCTCCGCGCAGCCGCGGCAGCCCATGCCCGAGGCGACACCGTGCTCGTCCCGACCGCCCCCGGTTCCCGCCCGACCCGGCGTGCCGGGACCGGAGCGCTGCTCCGCACGTCCCGGCACGCGACGCGCGCCGCACCGGCCGCCCTCATACTGCCCACCCGCGGCGCGTCTCAGCCGACGGTCTCCGCGCCGGGCCACGGACTGTAGGTGCGCAGCCCGTACAGCAGGGGACGGCAGTCCCCCTGCCGGGTGACGCGGACCACCTCGCCGAACACGGCCACATGGTCACCCACCGACTGCGACATGCGGACCGTACAGTCCGCCACGGCGTGGGCGTCCCGCCACAGATGGGGGCCGGATGCGTCCCTGTCCGCGTGCCATGCGACCTTGCCGAACCGGGCGGGGTCGCCGGACGCGAACAGCTCGGCGGTGGCGCGGCCGCCGTCGTGGAGCAGGTTCACCGCGAACCGGCCGCGTGCGAGGACCGCGGCCAGCGTGGAGCTGGCGGCCCGCAGGCACACCAGCAGGGTGGGCGGCTCCAGCGTGACGCTGCACACCGACGAGCACGTCATCCCCCACGGGGCGCCCGCGGCGTCGGTCGCGGTCACGACGGCCACACCGGTCGGGAAGCCGCGCATCATCCCGCGCAGCCCCTCGGAGACGGACGGTTCGGGGGCCGGGGCGGTGATCGGGTCGATCATGAAGGTCCCTCCTGCGAGGCGGATGCGGCGGGGTGCAGGCCGAAGAACCGGTCAGGCACGCTTCTGCATCGCGGCGAAGTACTCGTACTGGCTCGGCAGGGTGTCGACCAGGAACCGCGCCCTGTCCCGGATGGCTGCGAACTCCTTCTCCGCCGCCGTGGGGTCGGCCAGGGCCAGCGCGGGCGAGGGGCGCAGCCCGATCGCGCCGGTGCCGAGCAGGATGGCCATGTAGGAGTACGGCGGCAGGCCGTGGTAGTAGGGGAAGACGTTCTCCGAGTCGGGCAGCTGCACCTTCCAGCGCTCGATGCGCTCGGCGAGGGCGTCCGGGATCGCCCGGGTCTTGGTGTCCTTCCAGTACTGGGTGTCGTTGCGTGCCGCGCCCTGGTAGTGCAGGACGAGGAACTCCCGGACGCCGTCCATCACGTTGGCGACGGCCGAGTTGTAGCCCGCGCGCAGCTGCGGGTGCCAGTCCGCGGCCGGGAAGTGCTTGACCAGCTGCTCGATGGCGTGGTGGATGAAGAAGATGCCGGTCGACTCGAGCGGTTCGACGAAGCCGCTGGACAGCCCGATGGCGACGCAGTTGTTCTTCCAGGACTCCTCGCTGCGCCCGATCCGCATGCGGATGTGGTTGGCCTCGACGTCGGCCGCCTCCGGGCCGACGAACTCGCGCAGGGTGCGCTCGGCCTCCTCGGGAGAGCAGTAGTCCTTGGCGTACACGTATCCGGTGCCGATCCGGCCGAACAGCGGGATCGTCCATATCCAGCCCGCGTCCTGAGCGGTGGCCTGGGTGTACGGCGGGATGCCGCGCGTCTTCATGTCGAGCGGGACCTGGAGGGCGACCGCGCTGTCGTTGGGCAGGGTGTCCTGGTAGGAGACGAAGGGCACACCGAGCGCCTGGTTCAGCAGCACGCCCCGGAACCCGGTGCAGTCGACGAACAGGTCACCGCCGATGTCCCCGTGCTCCTTGGTGACGACGTGGCTGATCCAACCGCGCTCGTCGAGCTTCACCTCCTGAACCTCGTCGATGACGTGCTCCACCCCGCGGTCCGTCGCGTACGCGGTGAGGAACTTGGCGAGCAGGGCCGCCTCGAAGTGGTAGGCGTACGGGAACTGCGTCTTGCCCTGGTGCTCGGACATGGTGAGCCCGGCGGGTTCCTCGGCGCGCTCGTCGAACTCCTGCTGCAGGAGGGAGCCGTTGAGGTAGCGCGGGCTGCGCCCCGCATCGCACAGGGACGCCATGACGAAGCAGTCCCGGTCGAACCTGTCGGTCGGGCCGTTCTGCAGCCACCAGTCGGTCAGGGGAAAGCCGTCGACCGAGCGCATCTGCTCGAACGGGTGGTAGAAGTGGTGGCCGGGCCGCTGCCAGTCCTGGAAGCGGACGGCGAGCTTGTAAGTGGCGTTGCAGGCCGGCATCCAATCCTCTTCCCTGAGGTCGAGGAACTCGAAGAAGTGCCGGATGTCGCTGAAGGTGGCCTCACCGACGCCGATGGTGCCGATCCTGCCCGATTCGACGAGGGTCACGGCCACGCGGTCGCCGAATGCCTTCTTCAGGTACGAGGCGGTCATCCAGCCGGCCGTGCCGCCGCCGACGATCACGACCTTGTCGGGGTTCTTCTTCGTATTCATGTCAGCAAGACCTCGCAAGTCTGGGGGAGGAAACGGGTTGAGGGGTGCCGGGCCCGCGGGGTTCCGCGGGCCCGGACGGGTTCGATGGGGAGGCGGCGCGCAGCGGCGCCGACGGGCTGCCCGGAGCCGGGTCAGTCCTCCCAGTCGGCCTCGATTTCGTCGATGTCGTCCTGGAGCAGATCCACCAGGAGGAGGTCGGACGGCATCAGACCGCGGGTGTCCGTGGGGGCGGGGGAGTAGGCCGCCAGCATCTCCAGTGCCTCGAACCACAGGTCGGTCAGCGACCGGATCTCCTGCTCCTCGAAGAGTCCGTCCGGCCAGGACCAGGTCACGCTCAGCTCCGCGCCGCCCGGGCGGTCATGGGCGACCGCGTTCAGCTCCAGGGAGTGACCGAACGGCATCTCGGGGTCCGCGGGGGCGATGCGCACCTGCTCCGGTGCCGCCCCCCAGTCGGCCGGCCCGGCCTGGTCGGTCCGTACCCGCCCCAGGTAGTTGAACGCGACCTGCGGGCCTGGGGCACCGCGGAGTGCGGCGGCCGTACGCGGGTTGAGGTGGCGCAGCAGGCCGTACCCGGTGCCCTTGCCGGGCAGGGCGCGGAGCTGCTCCCGGACCCGGTTCAGCGCGGTGCCCGTGGCGGGCCCGCCGTCCCGGACCTCGTGCCACTTGGCGCCGGGATCCAGCCGGATCGGGTGGGCCGAGGTGAACCAGCCGACCGTGCGCGACAGTTCTGCCGTGCCGGTCTCGTCCCGCCCGTGTCCTTCCAGGCTGAGCAGGACCTGGCTGCCGCCGCCGCGTCCGCGCCGCCGCCGCCACTCGGCGAGGGCCAGCGCGAAACCGGTGAGCAGCACCTCGTCCACGCGGGCGTCCACGGCGGCGGGCACCGTGCCGAGGAGCGGTTCGGTGAGGCCGGCTGGCAGTACGGCCGTGTGGTGGCGGGCGGTCGCCTTGGTGTCCCGGGCGGCGTCCAGCGGCCGTTCGGCGAGGACGGGGTCCGGCCCCGATGCCATCCGCTGCCAGAGGGGCAGTTCGGCTTCGACGGCTTCGGTGCCGGCCCGTTCTGCGAGCCCCCGCGCCCAGGTGCGGAAGGAGGTCCCGGCGGGCTCCAGGAGGATCTCACGGCCGGCCGCGGAGTCGAGCCAGGCCGACATCAGGTCCGGGGCGAGGATCCGCCACGACACGCCGTCGACGACCAGGTGGTGCAGCATCAGCAGCAGCCGGCCGGGACGGTCGCCGCCCGCGTCGAACCAGACCGCGCGGATCACGGCGCCGTCGTCGGGGGCGAGCTCCCGGCGGGCCGCCTCGGCGTGCTCGGCGAGGACGGGCTCCAGCGCGGCCTCCGCGAGCGCGGACACGTCGACCCGGCGGACGCAGGTCGCCGCGTCCACCGTCCCGGCGGGCGGGACCTCAAGGGTCCAGCCGTCCGGGCCGGACCGGTCGAGCCGCGCGCGCAGCAGGTCGTGCCGGTCCAGCAGGGCCTGCACGGCCGCGACCAGGGAGTCCCGGCCCAGGCCCGCGGGCACCCGCAGCAGCACCGCCTGGTTGAACCCGTCGATCGGGCCCCCCAGCTCCCGCAGCCACCCCATGATCGGGGTTTGCGGCACCGTGCCCGTGCCCTGGTCGGGCTCCGCCCGCCGGCCGTCCGGTGCGGCGGCGACCAGCGCGAGGCCGGCCACGGTCTGGTACTGGAAGACGTCCCGCGGGGTGAGCACGAGGCCGGCCTGCCGGGCCCGGCTCACCAGCTGGATGGAGACGATGCTGTCGCCGCCCATCGCGAAGAAGTTGTCGTCCACCGTGACCTCGGGCACTCCGAGCAGTTCCGCGAACAGCGTGCACAGCAGCTGCTCCTGCTCGTTGCGCGGGCCGCGGCCGCCGCCGCCGGAGTAGTCGGGCGCGGGCAGCGCCGAACGGTTGAGCTTTCCGGTCAGGGTCAGCGGCAGGGCCTCCAGGGACACGATGGCCGAGGGCACCATGTAGTCCGGCAGGAGTGCGGCGAGGTGAGCCCGCAGCGCGGCGGGGTCGACGGCGCCGTAGGCCGCCGGTACGACGTAGGCGACGAGGCGCTTGTCGCCCGGACGGTCCTCGCGCACCATGACGACGGTCTGCGCCACGCCGTTGAACGACCCCAGCGCGGACTCGACCTCGCCGAGCTCGATGCGGAAGCCGCGGACCTTGACCTGGGAGTCCGCGCGGCCCGCGAACTCAAGGACACCGTCCGTGCGCCAGCGCACCATGTCACCGGTGCGGTACATGCGGGTGCCCGGGGGGCCGAAGGGGTCCGCCACGAACCGCTCCGCCGTCAGCGCCGGCCGGCCGACGTAGCCGCGGGCCAGGCCGTCGCCCGCGACGTACAGCTCGCCGGTGACACCCGGGGGTACGGGCCGCATCCCCTCGTCGAGGACGTACACCCGGGTGTTGTCCATGGGCCGGCCGATGGGGAAGGAATTCCGCTCGACGTCCTCGTCGGTGATCGCATGGTGGACGATCGCCAGGGTCGCCTCGGTCGGCCCGTAGCTGTTGGTGAGCCGGGCTCGGGCGTTGTGTTCGCGCACCCTGCGGACCGCGGCCGCCGAGACGGTGTCGCCGCCGATCGTGACGTGGCGCAGGTCGCGGAAGCTCGCCGGGTGGTTCTCGGCGAGCAGCCGGAAGATTCCCTCGCTGAACGGGCCGACGGTGACGCGGCGTTCGGTGACGGTCGCGGCCAGGGCGGCGATGTCCGTGGACTCGCCCTCCAGGGCGACGATCCGCACCCCGCTCAGCAGCGGCACCCACAGTTCGTAGGTGGAGGCGTCGAACGACGGCGGCTGGTGCATCAGCTGCCGGTCGCCCGCTTCGAGCGCCCACCAGCGGTCCTTGACCAGGCCGACCACGTTGCGGTGGGTCACCGCGACGCCCTTGGGCTCACCGGTGGATCCCGACGTATACATGATGTAGGCGAGCTGGTCGGGGTGGACGGCCACCGCGGGAGGGTCCGCGGGGCCGTCGGCCCGCAGTTCCGGCCCGTCGACGAGGACGACAGGGGCCGAGGTCTCCGGGAGCAGCCCGCAGGACGTTCGGTCGGACAGCACGACCACGCTGCCGGTGCCGTCCAGGATGTGCCGCAGCCTGGCCTGCGGGCTGCGGCCGTCCAGAGGCACGTAGACCGCGCCGGCCTTGGCGACGGCGATCGTCGCCACGACGCTGTCGACGCGCCCGCCGAGCAGCAGGGCCACCCGGTCCTCCGGGCGTACGCCGCGGTCGAGCAGCAGCCGCGCCACCCGGTTGCTGCGGGCGTCCAGCTCCTCGTAGGTCAGCTCCAGAGCCCCGCATTCCAGCGCCGGGGCCTTCGGCGACCGGGCCACCCGCTCGCGGAACAGCTCGGGCAGCGACACGTCGGGCACGTCATGGGCGGTGTCGTTGCGGACGACCAGGAGCTCGTGCCGCTCTTCCTCGCCGAGCACCTCCAGGCTGCCGATGGGGAGATCGGGTTCCGCGACCGCCGCCGCCAGGAGCCGCCCGAACCGCGCCGCGAGGGCCTCGACCGTAGGCCGGTCGAACAGGTCCTCCGCGTACTCGATCTGCCCCAGGATGCCGTCCGCCGCACCGTCGGCGGCGTACTGCTCCCAGAGGCTGACGGACAGGTCGAACTTCGCGACGGGGGCCTCGGCGCCCTCGACGCTCACGTCCAGTCCGGCCAGTTCGGCCTCGGGCCGCCCGGTGTTGTGCAGGATCAGCATGATCTGGAACAGCGGGTGCCGGGCCAGCGACCGCGCCGGGTTCAGTTCTTCCACGAGCCGTTCGAACGGCAGGTCCTGGTGCGTGTAGGCGGCCAGGTCAGTCTCGCGGACCCGCGCGAGCAACTCCCGGAACGTCGGATTTCCGGCGGTGTCGGTGCGCAGCACCAGAGTGTTGACGAAGAAGCCGACCAGTTCGTCGAGGGCGTCGTCGGTACGGCCCGCCACCGGGGTGCCCAGCGGTATGTCGGTGCCCGCCCCCAGGCGGGTCAGCAGGGCGGCGAGGCCGGCCTGGAGCACCATGAACGCGCTGACGCCGTTCGCCCCGGCCAGTGCCACGAGCCCCGCGTGGGTCCCGGCGCCGACCGCCAGGGGTACGCAGGCCCCCCGGTAGCTGGCGGCCTCCGGACGGGGCCGGTCGGTGGACAGGTCCAGCTCCTCCGGCAGCCCGTCCAGCGCGGCCGTCCAGTAGTCGAGCTGCCGGGACAGCAGGCTGTCGCGGTCGTCCGCGTCGCCCAGCAGTTCACGCTGCCACAGGGTGTAGTCGGCGTACTGCACCGGCAGCGGCGTCCAGGCGGGCGCGCCGCCCCGCCGGCGTGCGGCGTACGCCTGCGACAGGTCGCGCAACAGCGGGGTGAGGGACCAGCCGTCACTGGCGATGTGGTGCATCACCAGGACGAGCACCGCACTGCCGCCGCAGGTCAGCAGCCGCGCGCGCAGCGGCGCCTCGGTGACGAGGTCGAAGCCGCGCACGACGGTCTCGTGCATCGCTTCCGGCAGCTGCCCGGGGGACACGTCGGACTCCTCCAGGACCGGCGCGCCCGCGACGGGGTCGAGGACGTGCTGGAAGGGCGTGCCGTCCTGCTCGGGGAAGACCGTCCGCAGGCTCTCGTGCCGGCCGGCGACGTCGCGCAGGGCGGCCCGCAGTGCGTCGCGGTCGATCTCGCCCGTGATGCGCAGGACGAGCGGGACGTTGTAGGTGGCGCTGGGGCCCTCCAGTCGGCCCAGGAACCACAGGCGGCGCTGGGCGAACGACAGCGGGACGCGGTCGCCCCGGTCCGCCGGGACCAACCGCGGACGGGCCTCGTCCGGGCTGGCGAGGCGGCCGGCGAGCCCTGCGACGGTGGGGGAGTCGAAGATCGCCTTGACGCCCACCCGCACGCCGAGGGTGGAGGCGATGCGGCTCAGGAGCCGCATGGCGAGCAGCGAGTGGCCGCCCAGGGCGAAGAAGTCGTCGTCGATCCCCACCCGTTCCGTGCCGAGCACGTCGGCGAAGAGCCCGCAGAGGATCTCCTCCTCCGGGGTGCGCGGCGAACGGCCCCCCGCGGAGGCGTCGGACCCGGGAGCGGGCAGTGCCGCCCTGTCGACCTTGCCGTTGGCGGTCAGCGGCAGCCGGTCCAGGACGACGACCGCGGACGGCACCATGTACTCGGGGAGGAGCTCCGCGAGCTGCGTGCGCAGGTGGCGGGACGTCACCTGCTCGCCGTCGCCGGGGACGGCGTACGCCACCAGCCGCTCGTCGCCCGGCTGGTCCTCGCGCACCACGGCGAGCGCCTGCCGCACGCCGCGGGCGGACAGCAGCGCCGACTCGACCTCGCCGAGCTCGATGCGGAAGCCGCGGAGCTTGACCTGGTGGTCGGTGCGGCCGGCGTACTCCAGCGTTCCGTCGGCGTTCCACCGGGCGCGGTCCCCGGTGCGGTACATCCGCGTGCCGGCCGGACCGTACGGGTCGGGTACGAACCGCTCCGCCGTCGCGGCGGGCCGGCCCAGGTAGCCCCGGGCCAGGCCGGTGCCCGCGATGTACAGCTCGCCCACCACGCCGTCCGGTACCGGCTGCAGTGCGGCGTCCAGCACGTAGGCGCGGGTGTTCCACATCGGCCGGCCCAGCGGGACCGGCCCCGCGGGCAGCGGACTGCCCGCCGGGAAGCGGTGGTCGAGGACGCCGATGGTGGTCTCGGTCGGGCCGTAGTGGTTGACCACCTCGACGCCGGGGTGCCGCTCCCGCCACGCGGCGAGCTGCTCGCCGTGCAACGCCTCGCCGCCGGTCATCAGCTCGACGGTCGGCGAGCAGGCGTCGGGCAGGGAGTCGAGGATCGTCAGGTGGCTGGGGGTCGCCTTGAGGAACGTCAGACCGCCCGGCACCGCGAGCCGTTCGTCCAGGTCGGCGATGTACAGGCAGCCGCCGGCCAGGAGGGTGCCGTACAGGGTGGTGAGCCCGAGGTCGAAGGAGAGCGGCGAGTGCAGCAGGGTGCGGCCCGCCAGGCCCGCGTACCGGTCGGCGGCCCGTGCCGCGTACGCCGCGACGGAGCGCTGCTCTACGAGGACGCCCTTCGGGGTGCCGGTCGAACCCGAGGTGTAGACGACGTATGCGGCGTCCGACGGGTTCGGCGGCGCGGGCCGGTCGCCCTCACCGAGGTCGCTGCCGGAGTGCTGAGCGAGCGCGGCCGCCACCTCCGCCCGGTCCACTGCCAAGACCTCCCACGGGCCCAGCGCCAGTCGGGGGGCGGAAGCGAGGACATCCTCCGTCGCCAGCAGCAGGGCCGGCCGCGAGTCCTCCAGCAGGACGGCGAGGCGGTCTCCGGGATGTCCGGGGTCCAGGGGCAGGTAGGCGGCGCCCGCCTTGCCCACGGCCAGCATGGCGGTGACGGCCTCGGCGGAGCGGGGAAGGGCGAGCGCGACCAGGGCGCCGGCGGCCGCACCGCGGTCGACCAGCAGCCGGGCCAGTCGGTTGGCACCGGCGTTGAGCTGTTCGTACGTCAGCTCCAGCTCCCCGCACACGATCGCCGCCGCGTGCGGAGTACGCGCTGCCTGCGCCTCGAACAGCTGCGGGAGCGTGGCCTCCGGAACCTCGTGCGCGGTGTCGGTACGGACGGCCAGCAGCTCGTGCCGCTCCCGGTCGTCCAGCACCGGCAGGCCGCTGATCGGCAGGGCCGGATCGGCCAGCGCGGCCTCCAGCAGACGGGCGAACCGGACGGTCAGGGCCTCCACGGTGGACCGGTCGAACCGGTCGGCCGAGTAGCCGGCGGCCGCCTCGATGCCGAGGGGCGCGCCCTGCCCGTCGAACCGCTCCGCCGCGCTGAACAACAGGTCGAACTTGGCCATTTCTGGATCGAACTGCTCGATCCGGGCGTGCAGGCCGGGGAACTCCACCTGCGGCCGGGCCAGGTTCTGCAGGACGAGCTTGACCTGGAAGAGGGGGTGACGGCTGAGCGATCGCCGCGGGTTCAGCGCCTCCACCAGCCGCTCGAACGGCAGGTCCTGGTGGCCGAAGGCGGCGATGTCCGCCTCACGGGTGCGCTCCAGCAGCTCGTCGAAGGACGGATCGCCCCCGCTGTCCACCCGCAGGACCACCGAGTTGACGAAGAAGCCGACCAGGTCGTCGAGGGCCTCTTCGGAGCGGCCGCTCACCGATCCGCCGACGGGGATGTCCGTGCCGGCGCCCAGCCTGGTCAGCAGTGCCGTCAGCGCGGCGTGCAGCACCATGAACACCGTGACGCCGCGCGCACGGGCCAGGCGCAGCACCGCCGCGTGCGCCTCGGCCGTCAGCGCGAACGGCACCAGCCCGCCGCGCCCGCTGGGCACCGCCGGACGGGGCCGGTCCGCGGGCAGGGCGATCTCCTCCGGGAGGTTCGCCAGCGCCTCCGTCCAGTAGGCGAGCTGTCGGGACACCGCGCTGTCCGGGTCGCTCTCGTCGCCCAGCAGGCCGTTGTGCCAGAGGGTGTGGTCGGGGTATTGGACGAGCAGCGGCTCCCAGGCGGGCTCCCGGCCGTCGAGGGCGGCCGCGTAGGCGGCCGACAGGTCGCGGGCGAGCGGAGCCGTGGACCACCCGTCGCTCGCGATGTGGTGCGTGACGACGACCAGCACGTGCTCCTGCGGACCGAGCACCAGCAGCCGGGCCCGCAGCGGCGGTTCGCACGTCACGTCGAAGCCCCGGCCGACCTCCTCGGCGACCAGCGCGTCCGGGTCCCGGCCTGCCGTGTCCACCACCGGCAGCGCGGGACGGGCCCCGGCGGGATCGAGGACGACCTGCCGGGGCACGCCGTCCTGCTCGGGGAAGACGGTGCGCAGGCTCTCGTGGCGGGCCGCCACGGAGGCGAGGGCCTCGGCCAGCGCACCGGTGTCCACCTCGCCGGAGAGGCGCACCACCAAGGGGATGTTGTAGGTGCCGTCGGCAGGATCCAGCCGGTTGATGAACCACAGCCCGCGCTGGGCGTGGGACAGCGGGACCACCTGCGGCCGGTCCGCGCGGACCGGGCCGCGGGCGGCCGGCGCCGCGGCCGGGAGCTGTCGGGCCAGGCCCGCGACGGTCGGCGCGGAGAAGAGGGCGGCGACACCCAGGTCGGCGCCGAGCACCGCGCGCACCCGGGCCATCAGCCGGGTGGCCAGCAGCGAATGGCCGCCGAGCGAGAAGAAGTTGTCGTCGATGCCGACGGCTTCGAGCTCCAGCAGGTCCGCGAAGATCCCGCACAGGACCTCCTCCTCCGGGGTCCGGGGCGCGCGCCGGTTCCCGGCCGCGAAGTCCGGTACGGGCAGCGCCTTGCGGTCCACCTTCCCGTTGGACGTCAGCGGCAGGGCGGCCAGCGGGACGAGGACCGACGGGACCATGTGCTCGGGCAGTACGGCGGCCAGCGCCTCCTGCAGGGGCCGGACGTCCTCCGTGCCCACGACGTACCCGACCAGCCGGCCCTGCCCGCCCGGGGCGGTGACCACGTGGGCCACCGCGTCGGCGACCCCCTCCAGGGCCCGCAGCTGCGCCTCGATCTCGCCCGGCTCGATGCGCCGGCCGCGGACCTTCACCTGCGCGTCCCGGCGGCCGAGGAACTCCAGCTGCCCGTCCGGTCGGTGGCGTACGCGGTCCCCGGTGCGGTACATGACGCTGCCGTCGGCCGCGAAGGGGTCGGGCACGAAGGAGGCGGCGGTCCTGCCGGGGTCGTCCAGGTAGCCCCGGCCGACGCCGGCGCCGGCGACGTACAGGTCGCCCGTGATGCCGGCGGGCACCGGTTGGAGCTCGTCACTGAGCACGTACAGCAGCGTGTTGCGGACCGGTCGGCCGATCGGCGTCGTGGTCCGCCCGTCCTCCGCACCGTCCGCCGTGATCAGGGCGTGGGACACGTCGTCGGAGCACTCGGTCGGCCCGTACGCGTTGACCAGGGGAATGTCCGCGAAGCGGGCGAACCAGCGCCGGCACAGTTCGGCCGGCAGCTCCTCGCCGGTGACGACGAGCAGGCGCAGGTCCGGCAGGCCCGGGCACTGCACGCCCTCGTCCCAGGCGTCGAGCGCCGCCCGCAGCACGGAGGGCACCACTTCGAGCACGGTGACGCCCTCGCGGGCGGCCCGGCCGAAGAGGCCGGGAGCGTCGGCCGCGAGGCCGTCCGCCACGGCCAGCACCCGGCCGCCGACGACCAGCGGTGCGACCATCTGCCACACCGACACGTCGAACGTGAGCGGAGCGTTCTGCACCACCGTGTCCCCGCGGGTCAGCCCCAGGTCGTCGACCTTCGCCAGCAGGTGGTTGTTCATCCCCCGGTGGTGCACCATGGCGCCCTTGGGGCGGCCGGTGGAGCCGGAGGTGAACATGACGTACGCGAGCCGGCCCGGTGCGGGCGCCGACGCTTCCGCGGGCGGCACCGCAGTCCCACCGGGTGCCGGGTCGCCGGCGGAGTCGAGCCACAGCACTTCGGGCGCGCCCTCCGCGGCCGTGGCCGCCCCGTCCGCAGCCTCGTGGCAGCCGGCGCCGGCCAGCAGCCAGTGCGCGTGCGCGTCGGACAGCAGGGCGGCGTTCCGCCCGGCCGGCGCGCGGGTGTCCAGCGGCAGGTAGGCAGCGCCGGCGGCCAGGATGCCGAGGAAGGCGGTGACCGCGTGCCTGCCGCGCTCGGCGAGGACGGC